>NZ_JAGGQY010000023.1:0-152734 GCF_018613105.1 Bacillus sp. ISL-77 | reverse complement strand
AAAAATAAACCGTTGTTGACACATAATCTTTCCAATCATTTTCTTGTCTTGAAGTCCTAAGATTTTCAGCTTTTATCCATGCGTAATATCCACTCCGGCTTACTCCTGCCATTTTACAGAGGTATTTTACCATCCTTGTAATTCCACACTTTGTGATAATCTTTTGGATAAGCATAAACTTCTCCGTTTTAGTTACTTTTTCTTCTTCGATCCCTGCCTTTCGAGTGCGTCTAACTTTTTTAAGAATTCTAGCTCCGCTTCTAAATACTTGATCCGTGCCTCAGCCTTCTTTAGGCTTTCCTCAACTGTAAGCTGCTTGGAGGATGGTCTACCAGTACTGCCTTTTCCACTCCGTTCCGTAAGGAACCCATCTTCTCCGAACTGATTAAAAGTTTTCCTCCACCGCTTTAAGCATTCTTTAGGTTTATCAGAACCAATCAGTTGTAGGTCAAACCCATGCTCAATAAAGATTTGTACGGGACCCTTTCCATTAAAATTCTCTTTTACAGCTCTAATCTTAAAGTCGGGTGTAAATGAAATGGAACGTTCTGACACATGGTTCACACTCGGATTAATCTCTAATAGCTTAATCTGAATCTCATTAAATATAAATTTACTCATTTTTTAACTTCCTCCGGTTATATCCTCTAAATGATTATAAACGGGTTTTAATGCAGTGGGACATAAAAAAACCCGAATAGGGGACTTTTTTAAGTGTCCATTATTCGGGTTATAGTTCAATGTAGAAATTTAGGGGCTTTTTTTAATAATAACAAAGAAGTTTTTTACCCTTTTTGCAGTGTCCTCTTTAGAGGGTAGACTTTTATAGAAAATTAAAGGCTAGTTACAGTGTGGTATACTAATATGTTCTCGTGTTTGTCATCGTACTATTTTTGTCGATTGCATTGAGAATCAAGTGTAAACGCTCACTTCCGAGAGACATTAGGGTAATTGATATGTAGCTTCTCGATACAACACTAGGAACGTTTGAGTCTGATTTGGTATTACAAGTCCTTTCATTTGTTGCGGAAAAAGAAAGAGAGGATATCAATAAAAGGCAACGAGAAGGAATCGAGTCTGTAAAAGCAAAGGGAAAACATTTGGGAAGACCGAGGATGAACCTTGAGTCCCTAATGGAGAAGCAAAGACTAATTTTTAATTTTAATTATGACCTATGGAAAAGGAAAGAAATAACTGCGGTAGATTTTATGAATCAAATGGACTTAAAGAAAAATACTTTTATAAAATTATTAATAAATATGAAGCAAGCAGACGATAGTAAAAAAAATCCCTTTTAAATGATCCCTTAACAATGTCAACAGGACATATAAAATAATATACTTGTTACGAAGGAGAGGACTATGGAAACCACGATTTCAAAAATAGATAAGGAAAAAGCTTGGGAATTGAGACATAAAGTCATGTGGCCAGATAAGGCCTTTGACTACATAAAATTAGAAGACGATCATTTAGGTATTCATTTTGGTCTTTTTAAAGAAAACATGCTGATTTCTGTCATCTCACTTTTTATAAATAATGAAGAATGTCAATTTCGAAAATTCGCGACACTTCAACTAGAACAAGGTAAGGGGCACGGAAGTACTTTGTTAGACTATGTAATAAAGGCTGCAATGGACTGTGGCGTGAAGAGAATTTGGTGTAATGCCAGAAAGAATAAGATGGATTTTTATAAAAAATTTGGTTTACAAGAAACCAACTACAGTTTTATGAAAGGAGGCAAATCCTACGTTATAATGGAAACAGATTTGTAGTACAATATAAAGACTACTTCATGGAAGTATGTTTAAGAAAATATATCATGTGTAAAATCTAATTCCATTGGATACCTAGTAATTGATAGACTATGAACCAGTGCTAAAGTCAGGTTGTTATTTTTTAAATATTGTTTGCACTTATAAAATAATATAAACTTTAAACATATGTTACAGAAAAAGGATGAGACTATGAGTGATTTTGCAATAGAAAGACCCATACCATATTATGAAAAATTATATCATTCAATTAAGAAAATGATATTTGAAGGAAAATTAAAGCCAGGTGAACGGATTATTGAGACCCAACTAGCTAAAGATTTTAATGTGAGTAAAAGTCCAATACGAGAAGCTATACGAATTTTAGAAAAAGAAGGACTTGTAATTGTTGATGAAAAATCAAGAGTTATGGTCTACCAACCAACTATGAAAGACGTTGAGGAAATTTATTTTTGCCGTATGGCACTTGAATCTTTTGCAGTTGGATTAGTTACGAGAATTGCTACAAACGCTGAATTAGATGAAATCGAAAAAACTCTGATGCAAACAGAACAGGCTATTCGTGATTCACAATCAAATGATACTATTATTACTCTAAATGAGATATTCCACAGTTTAATCATCCAGTACACTCAAAACCGTCGATTACAAAAACAACTGAGTGATTTGAAATCACTTATGTACTTCTTTCGAGTATTAAACTTTCAGGGAGAAAATCGAGCTGATATTATTCTAATTCAACATCGTGGAATATTTGATTGTATTAAAAAGAGAGAAGCTGACCAGGCTTCACAGGCAATGATTAATCATTTAAAACTTGATTTAGAACATTTAACTGAAGTACTGTCCAATTCATCTGAACAGACTAAACCATAATCTTTAAGGTTATGGTTTTTTGTTTGCTTTTCTTTAATTATAACAAAACAAAATGGCCTATCTTTTTAAATCCTATACAAAATTTTAATGTATTAGTGAAAATAAAGCGTAGTGGATCATATTTCTCAAATTAAGAAAATTATAAAAAACCCCTTGCTTAAAAATTTATATTACTGTAAAATCAAAACATAGATACAGTCGACCGGATACCGGCGACTGTAATTTCTCGAATTACACTTTTTAGAACAGTGAGGAGATTGACGATGAAAACATTAAAGATTGCTAACATCCCTGGAGACGGAATTGGAAAAGAAGTAGTTCCAGCAGCAACCGATGTTTTGAAAACGCTATCGGACATTCATGGTGGATTAAAGTTTGAGTTTACAACTTTCCCTTGGAGCTGTGAGTACTATCTCGAGCATGGTAAAATGATGCCGGAAGATGGTCTTGAGAGATTAAAAGATTTTGATAGTATTTTTTTAGGAGCAGTAGGTAACTTAAAGCTTGTTCCTGATCATATTTCATTATGGGGTCTTCTAATTAAAATCCGTCGTGAATTTGAGCAAGTAATTAATATTCGTCCAGCAAAAGTACTTGATGGAGTTAGGTCTCCTTTATTAAATCCAAAAGACTTTGACTTAATTGTTGTTCGAGAGAATAGTGAAGGCGAATATAGCTCGGTTGGAGGAAAGATATATCAAGGTGAAGATGAAATAGCAATTCAGAATGCTATTTTTTCAAGGAAAGGGACAGAAAGGGCCATGCGTTATGCTTTTGAATTAGCAAAAAAGCGTAGAAAGCATGTAACTAGTGCAACAAAATCTAACGGAATCTATCATTCTATGCCTTTTTGGGATAATGTGTTTGAAGAAGTATTAAAAGATTATCCAGAAATAAGTACAGACTCACAACATATCGATGCTTTATCAGCATTTTTCGTTACCCATCCGGAAAGATTTGACGTAATTGTTGCAAGTAATTTGTTTGGAGATATTTTGACAGATCTAGGTGCAGCTATCATGGGCAGCGTCGGAATTGCTCCAGCGGCGAACATCAATGTAAATGGAAAATTTCCTTCCATGTTTGAACCTGTTCATGGCTCAGCTCCAGACATTGTTGGAAAAGGTATTGCAAACCCAATTGGTCAGATTTGGACAGCAAAAATGATGTTGGATCACTATGGTGAAGAAGAACTTGGCAGCACATTAATGAATGTTATGGAAAGCGTAACGAGAGATGGAATTTTAACACCGGACATTGGTGGGAAGTACACGACAAAAGAGGTTACGGATGAAATCAATAACCGTCTTAAAGCTGTCGATAAAAAGGGAAATAATGTAGAGTTTGTTATTCAAAAGTAATTTGATAATAACAAATAAAAGAGATCCAGGGTACTGGTAACCATACTTACTAGTGCTTCTGGACCCAAGTAAATAAAACTTAATACAGTAGAAAAAGTGCTACAAAAAATATTACATCTTAGACTATAAACTCGAACAAACTAAGATAAAAAGAACTAATTAAATCAGATTTAGGCTAAATCATAATTAGATAAAGGAAAATCCAATGGAGGTGTTATTGTGGAAAATGCACAAAAAGAAATGGAAGTGCTTACAATTAATGAATCCGTAAAAAACAAACGATTTTTTCAATTAGAGGTTAGTTCTGTTCCCTTACCATTGTATATTGTATTTGCAACTATTGTTTTATCAGCAGCTTATTTTAAATTAATACCTGAAAATATGATTGGTGGATTCGGGATTATTCTCACTCTAGGAATGTTTTTAGGTCCATTGGGACAAAGTATTCCTATTTTCAAAGACATTGGTGGACCTGCCATCTTGTGTTTATTATTACCGTCAGTTTTAGTTTATTATGATGTGTTTAATTCAACTTCTTTAAATGCTGTTCATATTTTGATGAAAGAAGCAAACTTTTTATATTTTGTAATTGCAAGCTTGGTGGTAGGAAGTATTCTAGGAATGAATCGGACTGTTTTGATTCAAGGCTTAATCAAAATGTTTATTCCACTAGTAGTGGGAACTTTATCTGCTGTCACTGTAGGTATTGGTGTTGGAATGTTATTTGGTTATAGTGCTTACCACACTTTTTTCTATATTATTGTTCCTATTATTGCGGGTGGAGTGGGCGAAGGAATTCTGCCTCTATCTTTAGCTTTTTCATCTATCCTGGGAGGTACTCCTGAAAATTATGTGGCACAATTAATACCGGCAGCCGTAATCGGAAATATTATTGCCATTATTTGCGCTGGAGTATTGGTTCGCATTGGGAATAAAAATCCTGCTTGGAACGGAAATGGAATGCTTGTTAAGTCCAAAAAAGATAATGAAATTTTTAAACAGAAGGAGGAAAAGGTTGAAATTGATTTTAAATTAATGGGTACAGGGGTGCTATTAGCTTGTACATTGTTCATCTTCGGAGGAATGCTTGAGAAAGTAGTACTAATACCTGGAGCTGTATTGATGATCCTTGTATCAGCACTTGTAAAATATGCTAATTTACTTCCGAAAAAGATGGAGCAAGGAGCGCATCAACTTTACAAATTGGTTTCTACTGTTTTTATTTGGCCAGTCATGATAGGGTTAGGAATGTTATACATTCCGTTGAAGGATGTAGTTGCAGTAATTTCAATTCCATATATTATCGTATGTGCATCAGTGGTGATATCAATGACAGTGTCAGGGTTCTTCATTGGGAAATTTGTAAAAATGTACCCAGTAGAATCTGCTATTGTTACATGCTGTCACAGCGGTTTAGGAGGAACAGGAGACGTAGCTATTTTATCAGCATCAAATAGAATGGGACTTATGCCTTTTGCCCAAATTTCCACTCGTATTGGTGGAGCTTCTACTGTTATTTTGGCTAGCATTCTCTTGCGCATGTTTTCATAAGTAGAGAGTAATAATTACATCATAAATCGTGGTTTTGATGATCTCGTGAAAATTGTGATGACTTATAGAGTTTGAGTTTTTAGGACAGAGTATTAAGCGCTTACAAGTAAAAGAAATTTTTCATCGACGTTTCCTAAAAAACATCTTTAACAAAATCGGCCAGGCCCTTATAAAAAGCTTGGCTTTTTCTAATGACCTAGATATGGATTCTCCGTATCTTTCCTACTAATATAGCTGTCCTAATGGTAATTGAGCAGGTTAGAGTATATTAATAGATAATTTATAGAAAAGGACTTAACAATAATGAAAAAACATTTCCAGATTAGCCCTGTGTTAGCCCAAACGATTGTGGATGCAGCAAGAGAACTGATTGGGAAGGAGATAAGCTTTATACAATTAGATGGGGAAATTATTGCCAGTACAGATCCAAACCGCATTGGATCTTTTCATGAAGCTGCCTTCCTGGTCAAAGATAAGAGAATGGTGATAGAAGTTTCTGAAAATGACACATTCAAAGGTACGAAAAAAGGTATAAATTATCCCGTTATGATTGACCATGAGATGTTTGGTATCATTGGTATATCTGGCGATCCAGAAGAATGTAGGTCCCGTGGATTCATACTCACAAAAATTACAGAACTTTTAATTAAAGAGCAAATGACTGTTAGAAAAGTTCATTCTTTAGATGAACTACGTTCCTCCGTTGTCCGGATGCTAATTTTTGAAAATCAAAAAAAGGATGAAATCATAAATGAACACTTACACCAGCTTCAGTATGAGTTAGAAGAGAATGCGTTTGTAGCCATTATTCATCTACATGGCTTAAACAATCCATCTTCACTTCCCGTTAATATGCACGACATCTTACTGAAGCAGGGAATAAAGCTTTTTACTTATTTATTCCCAAACCAATATGCCATCATTGGCAATGAATCTCAATATAAAGCTGTGTTTCAATCCTTAGAAACTTATTTTCTTTCAATGGATATACGATGTTCGATTGGAATCGGTAGTGTTGGTGTTTTGGAAGAACTAGTAAAGTCCTATAAACATGCAAAACTCGCCTTAAAACATGCCATCTCCAAGCAATCACTAATATGTGAATATACAAAACTTGAGTTAGAAATGATTATGGAAAATATAGATCCACATACAAGAAATGACTATGTAACGAAACTAGTAGGTGAACTTACTGAAGAAGAAATAACACTCTTGCATATCTATTATAAAAACAATCTTTCACTAAAAAAAACAGCTTCAGATTTAATTATTCATAAAAATACATTACAATATCGCCTTGAGAAAATTGCCGAAAAAACAAAGGTAAATCCAAGAGATTTTCATGATTCCGTTAAACTTTATGTTGCTCTTCTACTTCAAACTCTTTAGTTTGAAGATTTTTGTTATTGATAACAAAAATCTTCCTATTTCTTTGTCAAACGGACCGTTACATCTTTATTTCCCTTTGTCTATAATCAAAGGTACAAGAAGGAGGTTCTAAAAATGAAGGTTTTAATTGCTATCGACTCGTTTAAAGGGAGTATTTCTTCTATCGACGGCAGCGAGGCTATTTCTTTAGGAATAAGAGATATTTATCCTGATGCCGAGATAATAAACTTTCCTCTAGCAGATGGAGGTGAAGGTACTGTGGAAGCTCTAGTCCAAGCAACAGATGGACAACTGATTTCAAAAGAGGTGACGGGACCGTTAAATGAAAAGGTAAATGCTATATACGGTATTTTGGGGGATCGCAAAACCGCAGTTATTGAAGTCGCAGCGGCATGTGGTTTACCGCTTGTTCCTTCTGATAAGCGTAATCCATTAGTTACCACTACATATGGAGTAGGTGAACTCATTTGTGATGCGGTGGATAGAGGATGTCGTGAATTTGTCATTGGACTTGGAGGCAGTGCTACAAATGATGCAGGTGTTGGGATGCTCCAAGCTTTAGGCTTTACTTTTTTAGATCAACACGAAAAGGAAATTAGTTTGGGTGGGCAAGAACTTCTAAACATTAGAAGTGTGGATGTGACTTCCGTCCGACCCGAGTTGAAGGATTGCACGTTCAAAGCGGCTTGTGATGTGAACAATCCCCTTTATGGGCCAACTGGAGCCGCCCATATTTTCGGTCCTCAAAAAGGAGCAACTGCAGAAATGATAAAAGAACTGGATAAAGGCCTTAAGAACTTTGCAGAAGTTGTTCTACATAAACTATGTACGGACATCCATAACATCGCGGGTGCGGGCGCTGCCGGTGGACTTGGGGCTGCATTTGCAGGTTTCTTACAAGCCAAACTCCAGTCAGGAATTGAATTGGTATTAGAAATCACGGAGATGGAAAAGAACATGCAAGGTGTTGATTTTGTTATTACTGGTGAGGGGAAGTTGGATGGACAAACATCCATGGGTAAGGCACCACTTGGGGTAGCACAACTTGCTCAAAAGTATGAAATACCTGTTCTTGCACTAGCAGGTGGTATTAATGAAGAGACAGCTATCTTAAATGAACTTGGTGTCACATCCTATTTTTCGGTTGTGAATGCTCCAATGACATTGGAAGAGGCGATGGATTCCAAAGTGACATACTACAATTTAAGATCGACCACAAACCAATTATTTCGGTTGGTTCAAACTGTTCTAAGTGTAAAATGTAAGCGGTTAGTTTTATAAGGGGATGATTATTACATGAAATATTTTGCTGTTTTTTTACCGATGTTGAATCAGAAGAAGAGTCAAGAGTATCGTCTAAAACATCTTGAGTATTTATCTGAGAAGACCCGAGAAGGTAAAATTTTTGCTAAAGGGCGATTTACTGACGGCACTGGGGGATTAATAATTTATAAAGTTGATTCTATAGAAGAAGTGGAAAAAATAGCAAAACAAGATCCTTATGTTATTCAGGGAGCGCGAGGGGTAGAAATTCACGAATGGGAAATGAGCAACTAAAGAAGATAGGAATTGTACTTTAGTGTCCAATAGGTTTGCGTGTACGATCATTAAAAGAGATGTAAACAATAAAGGGAGGAAGATTGATGGAAAGAAGAATAGGTATTAGTGGAACTGGAAGAATTGGACGACTGTTGATCAGAAAGGTTTTATCCGGTACAAACAATCCATTGAAATTAGTAGCCATCAACTCCATTTATCCGGCAGAAACAGTTGCTCATTTATTAAAATATGATACTGTTCATGGAACTTGGAATGTAGATATCTCAGTTGAAAATAGTAATCTCTTAATTAATGGAAATCTTATTCGGATAGTGTCGGAGCGTGAACCTGAGAATATTCCATGGAAACAAATGAATGTGGAAATTGTAATGGATGCGTCTGGTAAATTCAATCACCGACAAGGTGCAAAAAAGCATCTTGAAGCAGGGGCATCTCATGTAATCGTAACGGCTCCCGGAAAACAGATGGATTTAACCGTCGTTATGGGAGTAAATGACCATCTGTTAGACATTTCTAAACATAAAATAATATCAGCTGCTTCTTGCACCACGAATTGTGTTGCACCGCTTTTAAATAGCCTGGATAAAGCTTTTCTAGTAAAAAGAGGCTGGGTGACGACAGTTCATGCCTTTACTTCTGATCAAAAGCACATAGATAACCCTCACAAGGATTTAAGAAGAGCAAGAGCATGTACACAATCGATTGTTCCAACGACTACTGGAGTTGGCAAGGCGCTTGAGGATGTACTTCCACATCTTTCGCCTTTTGTGGAGGGAATATCCCTACGTGTTCCTATCCAAGATGTCTCTTTAGCCGATCTTACAATTGAAGTGTCACGAGAGGTAACTCTAGACGAAGTAAAATCAGTTTTTAATGGAGCGTCAAATGAAAATCATTATGTAGGTTACACAAACGAACCTTTAGTTTCAGCGGATTTTACTGGTTGTGATAAGTCAGCAATTGTCGATGGGCTTTCAATTCTGACTGCAAAAAATCAAATAAAGTTACTTGCCTGGTATGATAACGAATGGGCTTATGCTAGCAGAGTGATTGATTTGGCACAGGCGGTTCATGAAAGGATGGGAAAAGAATGGTCGTTAAAGTTAGTGAAGTAGCATTAGGTACTATTATATGTGACCGTTGCGGGAAGCTTATAGATACAGCAGATACTAATAAAGTCATAATTTATTATTCTCATTGTAAAGAGGATAACTGCAATAACTTAAAACAAGACAGAAACAAAAAATAGATTTACTTTACTAGAAGCAAATTTAACATAAATAAAAACATCCTTTTGCCATGAACTGTGACCCATAAAGTGGACAGTTTAAAAAAAGACCTTTTTATGCAGCTAGTAAATGACTCAATAAAAACATTGTATCTTTAAATTTATTCCACTTTAACAATTACTATAAAAAATGGACACACTTTTGGTCACAACTTGGTCACAGATTAGATGTTTTTATATTTAATTAGATAAGAATAAATGATATATGACTAGTAAAAAAAAGTGCATTAAAACAAGACTTTACGCTATTATATAAAACTACATGGAATCAAAAGATATATCTTCCCTCTAACTTCAAAACTGTGTGTGTCTATAAAAATTTTACTCATTCATAATAGATCAAAAAAGTCTCGAAAAGTATTTACGAGACTTTTTGTATTTGCGAAGAAATTTTATTCCTTGCAATCGAATGACTTTTATCTATTCAAGCTAGGGGACGATAGGAATATTAATTTTCTCAAAAAATTAATAATATATATTTCGACATATGTGTTATTGATTTCATATATTATATGACTGTTATTATATATGATTATATTGTATATTGCATCATTACTTTTAAATATTCATTATATTAATATGAATATTATAACTCAGAGATCAAAGGTAAGTTGATAGTGTATCTTTAACAATAAATGATCTTTTTAAAAGAAGAGACAAATATTTGTGTGTAAGGTGTGCCCGTTCAAGGAAGGATGTTACCAAGAAGGTGCGAAAAGCTAGACCTATTCGGTCACGATCAAATCAACGAGCATCCGAACAGGAGAAATTCCAGGAGAACGGTTTCTATAAAGAAAGATCCAAGGAGCACTATGAAATTAAAGTGAAAAACAGTGAATTAAAATATAGACACGGGTATAACGTCGCAGAATCCTCGGGTCTAATTGGCATGGAGCTGCAAGGGGGAATGGCGATTTTTACGGTAAATCTAGAGAGGATAATGACACTGCTAGACCAAAAATAAACCAAAAAACGGAGGATGAATAAAGAAAAAGCCGGCTTTTTGTTCCAAAATATTGAAAATAAAGCCGTTTTTTTATGTGAGTACCTTATAAACATAAAAAACCTACAGATTTTCAGTGGCCTCTACAAACAGTATGGGGGGGCTTCTTAGGTACCGAATCTAGTGTAAAATACTAAAAATCTAAACGAAGCAAGTATATATTAGAAAAGAACCAAAAACCCAAAGAAGTAAGATGTTGAAAATACTTGTGGTTACTAATACCAGGTGGAAGGAATAGTGAATGTGTAATAAAGAGAAATGATGGCAATATATTCATTTTAGTTGTATAAATAACAAATAAATTATTGCATGGAAAAAGATTTAAATTAATGCCATTCGTTACATATGTTATCATATGTTAAAATAAGTAGTGTTATAGTATTAATAACAGGGTCATAGGAATTTCATTAGAAGAATTAAAGAAAATAAAAAAGGTGATTGCAGTTGTTGAAGGAGAACATAAAGCTGAAAGTGTGCTTGGCGCTCTGAGAGGTCAGTTTATTAATGTTCTTATTATTGATGAGCAAACGGCAGATGTTGTTTTAAAATTGAATGAAAATTATATTATAAAAACTTGAGTCAATCCTTAGGTTTTTCTCTCTCCTATACAATTAACTGAGAATAATTATTTAGATAAATAGGCAGGTAATAATTAAAGTGATAATCCTTTTTCCAAACAAAGTTTATAGAATATTTGTAAAGGAGTAAAACTATATGAAAATTACGGAGATAGATTCCTCACTTTATTGCTCGCATTGCCATGATGAAACTTTACATCGCGTTCAATATTTAAACGGTAAAGTTTTATCTATTGAGTGTACCTATTGCCATCGTAAAATGGTGACGAACATGAGTCCAACGAGGGAGTTATCTAAAGAAATATATAAGAGAGTTTTATCAAAACCGACAGATTTGACTAAAGAATATAAAGAGGATCATAACAAGTTCATTGATGGAATGCCTAAAAGAGTCATTAGTAAACCCTTTAGGCTGATAAGGTACGTAAATGAAACGAAAAAGGCATTTAAAAAATTTAAGGATTTATAGAAAAAAGGAAATTGGGAAAAAAGGGAATCTTCTAATTAAAGTCTTCTAACACCCCAGTATCTTGACGATATGGTGGTATCCCCTTTCATGAACAAAATTCCAAGTAAAGTAAACTGTTTTGAAGAAATTTAAGGTTGGGTAATGCATTGTAACTAATTTATATTATAAAAAGCCACTTCTGTAAAATTCAGGAAGTGGTTTTTTGTGTTGTTAAAATGATACATACCAAGACTTTTTTAAGATAAATGGTTAAAACCATCTATCTTAAAAAGGGCTGATTTTTGCCACTAAGGGCATCCTGAATTCGGATAATTTGCGATTCATGAATATGAATAGTATGCAAATCAACTAATGGAACAAATGCTACCCTTTTTGATTCATGACTTATTTCGATTGATCCATCTATAATCTGACATAAAAAACAAATAGAAAATTGCTGCCGTACTTCTCCATCTGCATACTTTATTACATGGTTGGGATCACTATAGATTCCAATCAATTTCTTTACTGCGACTGCGAATCCTGTTTCCTCTATTACCTCTCTTTTTATCGCATCTTCTACTGTTTCCCCCGGTTCCATCCCTCCTCCAGGTAAAGACCACATACCATTATCAACCCGTTCCTGAAGCAGAATATCCCTGTGATTGCGAAGGATTACAGCAGAGAGAGCAGGAACTATTGTTTTCGCTTTAGGTGCATTTTCATCGTAATAATAATCAATCCGATTCAAATTACAACCTCCTTTAAATAAATTTTCCCCTAATTTTTTATTGACAGCCTTTTCAAGCCATTTTATAATAAGTTTGTAACATATGATAACAACAATAACAAATGGCACGAAGTTAAATCTTTTTCCACGCTATAATAAATTTGTTATTTATTATTATGAAATGTTAAAACAAATAACAAATGTTAGTAGTATTATAGTTTATTATGAAAACGATTAAAAGATTTAACATTCAAAAAAATAGGGAGATGAAGCAAATGTCAATTTACACACAGCTTTTAGAAAGAGAAAAAGCCAACCAACCAATTAGAGTAGGAGTTATCGGTGCAGGACAAATGGGATTTGGAATGATTGCTCAAATTTCGACTATTCCAGGGATGAGTGTTACCGGTATTAGTGATATTAATATTGATGCAGCACAAAGGGCTGCAGATTACTATAACCAGCATTCAGTAAAAAAAGAACAAATTTTAGTATCTAATGATTTCCGTAAAGTGATTCAGTCTTCAAACGTAGAAGTAATTGTTGATGCAACAGGTGTTCCAGAAGTAGGAGCTAACATTTCTCTAGAAACACTAAGATCGAAAAAACATCTTGTTCTACTAAATGTTGAAGTAGACATTACCATTGGTTCAATCATGCATCAGTTATTTAAAAATGCAGGATTGGTTTACACAGGTTCAGCAGGTGATGAGCCAGCAGCAACCCTAGAATTATTCGAATTTGCTAAAACAATGGGAATGGAAGTACTTGTTGCAGGTAAAGGGAAAAATAATAAATTACGCATCACAGCAAATCCTGATACAGCAGCAGAAGAGGCGAAACGAAATAAAATGGCCGCGCACATGCTAGCCGCTTTCCAAGATGGAACAAAAACTATGGCAGAGATGAACTTATTATCAAATGCTATTGGTTTCGTACCAGATGTTGTTGGAATGCATGGAATTTCCGGAGACCTTGATTCAGTTTTAAAAGATTTAGATTTAAAAGAAAATGGCGGAGTATTGAATAAATTTGGTGTAGTAGAATATGTGGACGGTCTTGCTCCTGGGGTGTTCGTAATTGTAAAAGGCCAAAATGAAGGCGTAGCACATGAATTAAGTTACTTGATGAAAAAGGGTGAAAGAGATCACCACATCTTGTATCGTCCATTCCATTTAGCAAGTCTAGAAACACCAATTACGATTGCAAAAGCTATATTACAAAACGAAGGTTCAATTCAACCTCTAGGTGGACCAATCTCTGATACAGTAGCAGTTGCAAAACGTGATATCAAGGCAGGAGAATCACTTGATGGCATCGGTGGATATTCAGTACGTGGGGTTGTTGAATCTCATCAAGAGATGAAGCGTAACGCACATATTCCAATTGGATTAATTAGTGGTAAAGTTATTGCTAAGAAAGATATCAAACAAGGTCAATTCCTAACTACAGATGATATCGAGTTAGATGTTAACACTACTGTTTGGAAATTAAGATCACTACAAGACGGATTATTTCCTACCAATTCAGTAGTAGATTCAAAAAAACTTCAAGAATCAGTAACTGTTTGAGATACGAATCACTCAACTAAAGGGTAAGTATGCAGGGAGCTGCAAAGCCTGATTCTTGAAGATTAAGCTTTGCAGCCTTTTTTAAAACTTTGGCTACTTACAAGAGGAGTGAATTCAAATATATGAAAATTACCATAATTCTTTGCGGTTTGTTAATTGTTCAATACGCCTTAACCTTTATCCAAGTACGTTATTATCGTAAAAGTATGGAAAAAATTACAAGTCTTTACAAAGAGAAAGAAGGATATTACTTGTTCTCTAGTATGGAGAAAAGGAAATTTAGGCCTGGGGCAATAGCGATGCTAATTGTCAACAATAGCTACATGATTCAAGAGTGCTATGTGGTTAATGGTTTTTCAGTTCTATCGAAGTTTAAAGAAATAGCAAAATATAAAGGTAAACATGTTGGGACCTTATTAAGCGAAGTACAAGAAGATCAATTAAAAAAAGGTAAGCGCCATAAATTACCTGCTGTTAGTGCGGCTCTTTCAAAGGCTGCGGAAAATGCTTTACTATCAATAGCTAAAAAAAATACTACAACCAGTTAATGGGGAGGAGCGTTCACTTAGATGGAATGGATTCAATGGTTCGGGACACACTTTATCGGAATGTTTGAAGCAGGCGGAAAACAATTTATGGGTCTATTAACGGGTATAGTACCTACCTTGGTGGTGTTACTAACGTTTACGTATGCAGTGATTAAGTTTGTAGGGGAAGATAGAATCAACAATGCGATTCAATTTGCTGCAAAATATATGCTACTAAGATACACTTTAATGCCGATTTTATCTATTTTATTATTGACAAACCCTATGGCTTATACATTTGGTCGTTTTGTAAAAGAGAAACACAAGCCGGCATTTTATGATTCTTTAGTTTCTTTTTTCCATCCAGTAACAGCACTATTTCCTTATGCAAACGCAGGTGAGCTGTTTGTTTATTTAGGAATTGCAAACGGTTTAAAACAAGCAGGTTATGCAACATCCGAACTAGCTGTTCGTTATTTTTTAGTCGGAATTGTCATCATGCTCTTACGTGGTATTATTACCGAACAGATTACTAAAATTTTAGCGAGAAAGATGGAAGCGAATTCACGTTAGGGGGATCATAATGGAGAAAAGAGCAGTATTTGTAAATAAAGGTTCAGGCGGCTGGGGAAAAGGTCTGTTAATTGAGCCAAAAGGAAAAAAATCAAAGGTAGTTTCAATTACAGGTGGAGGAATTCACCCTGTTGCCAGAAAAATAGCTGAAATGTCGGGAACAGAGGCAGTAGACGGCTTTAAAAACTCTGTTCCGGAAGATGAAATGATGTGTGTAGTTATTGACTGTGGAGGAACAGCAAGAATTGGTCTTTATCCAATGAAGCGAATTCCAACCGTAGATATTCTTCCGTCTTCACCATCTGGTCCGCTTGCAAAGCATATTACAGAAGATATTTTTGTTTCAGGAGTTACGGAAAAATCAATCGCCTTAGCAGAAGGGCAAGGAATTGTTGAATCTGCAGCTGCAGTAGCCAGTCAGGAAGATGACAATAAGGAAAGCTTCAAAAAGAATTATGAACAATTAAAGAAAGAAAAACTCGATAATGGAAACTTCTTAATGCGATTCTCAAGAGGAATCGGAAAAGTAACGGGAATCTTTTATCAAGCAGGACGCGATTCGATTGACATGTTGATAAAAAATATCATTCCTTTTATGGCATTTGTTAGTATGCTAATTGGAATCATTAATTATACAGGGATTGGTAATTTAATCGCTCATTCTCTATCACCGCTGGCAAGTTCTTTATGGGGACTTATCGTTATTGTCATTGTTTGTACACTGCCATTTTTATCACCGGTCCTTGGTCCGGGTGCCGTTATCTCACAGGTAGTCGGGGTGCTGATTGGTACGCAAATCGCTACTGGGAATATTCCTCCACAGTTTGCCTTACCTGCATTATTCGCAATTAACGGGCAAGTTGGTGCCGATTTCATACCAGTCGGATTGTCACTTGGTGAAGCTAAACCGGAAACGGTACAATACGGTGTGCCGGCAGTATTATACAGCCGTTTAATTACCGGGGTTTTAGCCGTTGTTATTGCCTACGTTGCAAGTTTTGGAATGTATTAAAATCTAAATTTAAAAACGTAAAACGATTATTGGAGGAATTCAGTATGTATAAAAGTATTGTAAAAGAAGTTGGCGCTTTAGCTTTAGCATTTGAGGAAGAAAAAGTAAATATCCTGTTTGGGCCTCAAGCGCCTCAAGAACTAAAGGAAGTATCAATCATTCATGAAAGTGTAATAGACAATTCCAAAGTTTCCATTAAAGAAGGCGGAGTTTTCCAAGTGGATGATCAACAATATAAGATAACGGCAGTAGGGTCAGCAGCTAATGCAAATTTAAAGGAACTTGGTCATATTTCCATCTACTTTTCGGAACCAGAGGATCAGGTTCTTCCAGGAGCTGTATTTGTCTCACCGCATGTCCTTCCTAAATATAAAAATGGCAGTGTGATTGAATTTAAATAGTAGGAGAACTGAACCTCCGATAAATAGAAAAAGTAAAGGGGGTTGATAGACTTGTCTTTTGAGGATAGAAGATTACTTGTTAAAATTGCTCAAATGTATTACGAAGAGGGAGCCACTCAATCTAAGATTGCCGATGATATTGGGGTAAGCCGTTCTCTGGTTTCAAAATATCTTGCTAAAGCAAAAGAGCTGGGAATTGTTGAAGTCATTATTCATGATGAAACCATTCACCCATATCGGCAGTTAGAAGGAAAAATAGAACGTTTATATGGGTTACGTGAAGTCATGTGTATTCCAAACCTTGGCAATGATTCATCCAAGAATCGTTTGGGAGCGGCGGCAAGTAAATATTTATTAAGAGTCATCCGGGATGGCCAAACGATTGGAGTTTCGTCTGGGACAACTTTGCATGAGGTAGCAGAGGCTTTGTCGACAAATCAGCAATTTCCATCAGTTACCTTTGTTCCTTTAGTAGGAGGAATGGGAAATGAGCGAGTAGATATTCATGCAAATGCTCTTGTTGCAAAGTTTGCAGGCGTCCTGCAAGCACAATACAAGCTCCTTCACGCACCGGTAATGGTTGATTCCAAAGAGGCGAAAGAGATCTTTATGCGCCAATCCTCCATCCAAGACATATTTGATTTGGCATCAAAAGCGAATATAGCGATTGTGGGGATTGGCGGAACTCCTGAGCACTCAACCATGGTGAAATCCTACCTTGGTCAGGAGACTCAAGAGTATTTTAACCAGACAGACGTGGTTGGCGATATTTGTTATAACTTCATTAACAAGAATGGTGACACCTCAGATAATTCTTGGAATGAACAAGTGATTTCATTGAAATTAGAGCAATTAAAAGAAATTCCCCTTGTCGTAGGAGTGGCCTGTGGATTAGAAAAAGTGCAGGCGATAAAAGCAGCCTTGGAAGGAAAATTAGTACATGTATTAATTACAGACGAGCTTACTGCAAAGGCTTTATTGGATTAAGTATTGAAAATCTGGGACGAGATAAAATTTCGTCCCATTATTTTTAAATCATTTAGCAGAGGATGAATGAGAAATGAATCTAACTATAGAAAAATCGATTGAACACTTATCTATCTCCACTATTCGCACACTCTCTATAGATGCAATAGAAAAATCGAATTCAGGACATCCAGGAATGCCAATGGGTGCAGCCCCAATGGCTTATACTTTATGGACAAAATTTATGAGCCAAAATCCTGAAAATCCAAATTGGTTTAACCGGGACCGATTTGTTCTTTCAGCTGGCCATGGTTCTATGCTTTTATATAGCTTACTGCATTTATCAGGATATGATGTCACCCTTGAAGACATCAAATCTTTCCGACAATGGGAAAGCAAGACACCGGGACATCCAGAGTTTGGTCATACTCCTGGAGTAGATGCTACCACGGGACCGTTGGGGCAAGGAATTGCAATGGCAGTCGGCATGGCGATGGCAGAAAGGCACTTGGCGGCAAAGTATAATCGTGATGCTTATGAAATTGTATATCATCATACATATGTCATTTGTGGAGATGGGGACCTAATGGAGGGTGTTTCTGCAGAGGCGTCATCTCTTGCTGCCCATTTAGACTTGGGACGTTTAATTGTTCTTTATGATTCAAATGACATTTCACTTGATGGGGACTTAAACCGCTCCTTCTCTGAAAACGTGGCAGACCGATACAAAGCGTATGGATGGCAAGTCCTTAGAGTAGAAGATGGTAATAATATAGAAGAAATAACTAAAGCGATTGCAGAAGCAAAAGGGGACGAAACCCGTCCGACCTTGATAGAAGTAAAAACAACCATCGGTTTTGGTTCTCCAAATAAAGCTGGGAAATCTGATTCACACGGTTCACCACTTGGCAAGGATGAAGCGGCGTTGGCGAAACAAGCATATGGATGGGATTTTGAGGATTTCCATGTGCCAGAAGAAGTTTACAACCATTTCCGTAAAGCTGTAAAAGAAGCTGGCAAGCAAAAAGAAGTAGAATGGAACGCGATGTTTACTCAATACCAAGTGAGTTACCCAGATTTAGCAAACGAATTAAAATTGGCAATTGAAGGACGCTTGCCTGAAAATTGGCAGGAGGCCCTTCCTAAATATGAAGTAGGTAAAGGGATTGCGACCCGTTCCTCTTCAGGAGAAGCCATTAATGCGATTGCATCAGTGGTTCCATCTGTCTTTGGGGGATCAGCTGACCTTGCAGGCTCGAACAAAACCTATATGAAAAAAGAAAAGGATTTTTCGAAAGTAGATTATAGCGGTAAAAATATCTGGTATGGTGTCCGTGAATTTGCAATGGGTGCTGCAATGAATGGAATTGTATTGCATGGCGGTTTGAAAACATATGGAGGGACATTCTTCGTATTCTCGGATTACTTACGTCCTGCCATTCGCCTTGCAGCTTTAATGAAGCTCCCTGTGACATATGTATTAACACATGACAGCATTGCAGTAGGTGAAGACGGACCTACACATGAACCAATTGAACAGTTGGCATCACTACGTGTAATGCCAGGTTTATCTGTCATTCGCCCTGCTGATGGAAATGAATCAAGTGCAGCTTGGAGAATTGCATTAGAATCTACGGACAAGCCAACAGCACTAGTATTGTCTCGTCAAGATTTACCAATATTGGAAGGCGCAAAAGACGATACGTACGAGAAAGTATCCAAAGGTGCCTATGTAAATTCCCCAAGTAGAAAAGAAACGGCTGATGCGCTTCTTTTAGCAACGGGTTCTGAAGTTAGTCTTGCAGTGAAAGCACAACAAGCATTGTCTCAAGAGGGGATTGATGTATCTGTTATTAGTATGCCTTCCTCTGATCTTTTTGAAGCTCAATCTGCCGAGTATAAAGAATCTGTATTGCCAAAAGTTGTAACAAAGCGTCTTGCGATTGAAATGGGTGCTTCTTCCGTATGGTACCGCTATGTAGGAACAGAAGGAAAGGTATTAGGCATTGATAAGTTCGGTGCTTCAGCCCCTAGTGATGAAATAATCGAGAACTATGGCTTTACGGTTGATAATATTGTCGTAAAAGTAAAAGAGCTATTGTAATAGTTTACATGAAAAAATAGAGTGGAGGAATCATAGATGGTTGAAAAAAGTTACACGATAATAGATGAGGCAGGAATCCATGCTCGTCCTTCGACAGCGTTAGTTAGTGCTGCTACGCCATTTAAATCGGAAGTAAAGATTGAATATAAAGAAAAACAAGTAAACTTAAAATCTATTATGGGAGTTATGTCTCTGGGCATTCCAAAAGGGGCCAGTGTGAAGGTGATTGCAACTGGTGATGATGAATCCCAAGTAATCGCAAGTATTGATGAGGTAATGAAAAGGGAAGGACTCACTAACTAAGCCTAATACCCAATCAAAAGAATAGAGGTACCTAAAATAATTGGGTATTTCAAAGCTTTAGAAACAAAATCCTTTCAGCTATATATTTGCCACCAGTTCCAAACGTTATATGTCGCAAAGAGTTTAACTATATGAAACAGTCTTGTGAAAGGATAGGAGGAAGAAACATGAAAGTAGCCATTGCGTCTGATCATGGCGGCATGAATATTCGCAAAGAGATGATCTCATTGATGAAAGAGATGAACATTGAGTATGTAGATTTAGGATGTGAATGCAGCTCCTCTGTTGACTATCCAGATTACGCCATTCCCGTAGCTGAAAAGGTAGCAAACGGTGAGGTAGACCGTGGTATCTTAATTTGCGGAACTGGTATTGGAATGAGTATCGCTGCTAACAAGGTAAAGGGAATTCGTTGTGCGCTTGTGCATGATACATTCAGTGCTAAAGCAACAAGAGAACATAACGATACAAACATTTTATCCATGGGAGAGCGTGTCATTGGTCCGGGTTTAGCACGCGATATTGCAAGAATATGGTTAACAACCCCTTTTGAAGGCGGTAGACACGAACATCGTGTCAATAAAATATCAATTTATGAAGCTGAAAAAATAACTTTTACTACGATAGGAAGCAGGATGGGCGTGCGAGAAAGCATCAATAGATGGTAAACAACCGATAAACGAGAAAAAATAAATTAAGTATACATTAAATAAGTAAGGAGATTTGTCATGAAACTTTTTATTGATACTGCAAATCTTGAGGATATCAAAAAGGCATATAGAATCGGCGTTTTAGCTGGTGTTACAACAAACCCTTCTTTAGTGGCTAAAGAAGGAGTTAAATTCGAAGATCGCATAGCAGAAATCTGCCAAGCTGTTCCAAGTGTAGAATCTGTTTCGGCTGAAGTGACCCCAGATGCTGTGACTGCTGATGAAATGATTGCGCAAGCAGAAGAACTTATCAAAATTAACGGCGGGGATGAGAAAGTCACAATTAAACTTCCTATGACGTTAGCTGGTTTAGAGGCGTGCCGTTATCTCGCAGATAAAGGTGTTAAAACGAATGTGACACTTATCTTTACAGTCAATCAAGCGTTATTAGCAGCTCGTGCAGGTGCAACTTATGTATCTCCTTTCTTAGGTCGCTTGGATGACATTTCCGAGGATGGAGTACAATTAGTATCAAAAGTAGCTGAACTATTCCGCGTTCATAGTTTTAATACTCAAATCATTGCAGCATCTGTTCGTCATCCGGATCATGTGACTCGAGTTGCTATGGCTGGTGCTCATATTGCAACGATTCCATATTCAGTCATTGAGCAAATTTCTAAGCATCCGCTAACAGATCAAGGTATTGAAAAATTTATTGCTGATTGGGAAAAAGCTCCTAAAAACTAAGTTTCACTACAATTTGTTCATATACCGATGATTTACTCAATTAAAGTAATCTTTTTTAAAAATATAAACGTGTGTTTGTGTTTGAAAAATTCTTAAAATCTTAGATAGAGCCATACTTGCAAATAGAGTGGCTCTTCTTTTTTAACTAGAAAATTTAGATTATTCCCAATAGTCCACTGGATACAAAGTTAATTTGGAATTGAGCGGATTTTTGCCTTAACATAAAAGCGTGGATTATTAACGATATTACCTGATATAGAAAGGTAGAACAAATTTGAAACAGAATGAAATTGTATATGTGGTTTCGGACTCGGTGGGAGAAACTGCTGAGTTAATCGTAAAGGCAGTTGCAGCCCAATTTAATGGAGGCAATGTTGAAATAAAACATAAGTCCTATGTACAGCAAATCGAGGATATTGAAGATGTTATTAATCTATCGAAGCAAAGTAGCTCGATCATAGCCTATACAATCGTAATTCCGTTTTTAAAAGAGTATCTTGACAAAAGAGCACAAGCTGAAGGGATCATTGCGATCGATTTAATGAGACCACTTATGGATGCATTCAGTCAAACATTTAATAAGGCTCCCAAGTTTGAGCCTGGATTAATGAGGAAATTAGATGCTAACTATTTCCGAAGGGTCAAAGCTATTGAATTCGCAGTTAAATACGATGATGGACGGGATCCTCAAGGGTTAAAACGTGCAGACATTGTATTAATTGGAATTTCTAGAACATCAAAGACACCACTTTCTATCTATTTGGCTCATAAAGGATTTAATGTGGCAAATATACCTTTGGTACCAGAAGTACAACCTCCTGATGAACTTTTTGAGATAGGAAGAAACATATGTGTTGGCTTAGTAATTACACCAGATAAACTGAATGAAATACGTAGAGAGCGTTTAAAAAGTTTAGGGTTATCAGCTCAGGTGAATTATGCAAATTTAGATAGGATTCTTGAAGAATTATTCTATGCTGAGAAGATTATGAAACGCTTAGGTTGTCCGGTTATTGATGTTTCCAATAAAGCGGTGGAAGAGACAGCTGATTTAATATTAGAAATGCTAAAAAAGAGATTGGTGGGGTATCATGAGTAAATTTGTATTTATGTTCGATGAGGGAAACAGTGAAATGAGGGAACTCTTAGGCGGAAAGGGAGCCAATTTGGCAGAAATGACCCGCATCGGTTTGCCTGTTCCTTATGGTTTTACCATTTCAACAGAAGCTTGCAATTCATATTATGATGCTGGAAAATCCATTCCTTCAGAACTCGAATTTCAAGTATTAGATGCACTTCATAATCTTGAAGAAAAAACAGGTAAAAGATTTGGAGACCCAGTTAACCCGCTGCTAGTTTCTGTCCGTTCTGGTGCAGTATTTTCAATGCCGGGAATGATGGATACGGTTTTAAACCTAGGAATGAACGATGAAACTGTAGAGGGGATGGCCAGACTTACAAATAATCCGCGGTTTGCATATGACTCTTATCGCAGGTTTATTCAAATGTTTAGTGATGTTGTCCTTGGTATAGATGGTTTTTATTTTGAGCAATTTTTAGAAGAAATAAGAGAACAAAACGGTTATTCTTCAGATCCGGAAATGACTGCAGCTGATTGGAAAGAAGTAATTAAAGGATACAAAGATATTGTGAAAAAGCATACGAGAAAGGCTTTTCCACAGAATCCAAAAGAACAATTATTTTTTTCTATCAATGCTGTTTTTGATTCTTGGAATAACCCCCGTGCCCTTGTATATCGTCGTCTTCAAAAAATTCCGGGTCATCTTGGTACAGCAGTAAATATTCAAAGTATGGTTTACGGAAATATGGGTAACGACTCGGGTACAGGAGTTGCCTTTACACGTAACCCATCTTCAGGAGAATGTAAACTGTATGGAGAATATTTAATAAATGCTCAAGGAGAGGATGTTGTAGCAGGAATTCGTACCCCTCAGCCAATCTCTGCTCTAAAGGATGAAATGCCAGAGGTTTATGAGCAGTTTGTTGAGACGTGTCAACTTCTTGAAAAACATTACCGTGACATGCAGGACATTGAATTTACGGTGGAGCGTGGTAAATTATTTATTCTGCAAACTAGAAATGGTAAAAGAACGGCTCAAGCAGCAATTAGAATTGCAGTTGAATTGGTAGAAGAACAAATTATTAATAAGAAAGAAGCGATTTTACGTGTTGATCCTGATCAGCTAAATCAGTTGCTACATCGTCGAATCGATGATTCATATGAACGGAAACCATTAGCTAAAGGCCTGCCCGCATCTCCTGGGGCAGCAACAGGTCAGGTTGTATTTGATGCGAATGAGGCAGAACTATTAGCAAAAGAAGGGAAAAAGGTAATACTTGTTCGCCCAGAGACTACACCTGATGATATTCACGGAATTGTTGCCGCTCAAGCAACTGTCACTAGCCGGGGAGGGATGACAAGCCATGCTGCAGTTGTTGCAAGGGGCATGGGAAAACCTTGTATTTGTGGCTGTGAATCATTAAAGATTGATTTAAAAGCAAAGCAGTTTAAAGTAGGAGAAATGATTGCTGTAAATCAAGGCGATATGATTACTATTGACGGTTCAACTGGTGAAATTATGTTAGGTGAAACTCCTATGATTGAGCCACAGCTATCGGATGAATTTAAATTGTTGCTTACTTGGGCAGATGAAGAGAGAAAGCTAGGTGTAAGAGCTAATGCGGACAATCCAGAAGATGCCAAAAAAGCTTTTGAATTTGGTGCTGGTGGAATTGGATTATGCCGTACAGAACATATGTTTATGGATGCGAATCGTATACCAATTGTTCAGGATATGATTCTTGCTGAAACATATGAGGAGCGTAAAGTAGCTCTTGATAAGTTGTTACCAATGCAACAAGGAGATTTTGAAGGAATTTTTAATGCCATGCAGGGACTTCCTGTAACCATTCG
Source organism: Bacillus sp. ISL-77 (assembly GCF_018613105.1). Classification (NCBI taxonomy): domain Bacteria; kingdom Bacillati; phylum Bacillota; class Bacilli; order Caryophanales; family Bacillaceae; genus Bacillus; species Bacillus sp. ISL-77. The sequence goes on along the minus strand of NZ_JAGGQY010000023.1, from coordinate 128,389 downwards.
TCTATTGGATCCACCTCTTCACGAATTTTTGCCCGATAAAGAAGAATTGCTGATTGAAGTGACAAAGCTCCAAATGACAGAACCGAACTCTAAAGAATTAAAAGAGAAGGAATATCTTTTAAGAAAAGTACGTGAACTTGAAGAATTTAATCCAATGCTTGGTCACAGAGGCTGTCGATTGGGAATGATACATCCTGAGATTTATGTTATGCAGGCTAAAGCAATCTTTTATGCGATTGCGAAGGTAAGGCAACAAGGACTTGAAGTAAAGCCAGAAATTATGATTCCTTTAGTTGGTCATGTGAACGAGTTAAAGGAAATGCGACATTTAGTTATCGATGCTGAAATAGAAGTTAGGGCAGAAACAGGCCAGGAACAAAATTATCTCATTGGCACTATGATTGAAATTCCTCGAGCTGCATTAACAGCTGACCAAATTGCTAAAGAGGCGGACTTTTTCTCATTCGGAACAAATGATTTAACACAAACTACTTTTGGATATAGCCGTGATGACGCGGAGGGTAAATTCCTTCAAAGTTATATTGAAAATAAAGTTCTTCCGGAGAATCCATTTGCCATCCTTGATCAAGAAGGTGTAGGCAAACTTGTGGAAACAGGCGTAAAACTCGGCAGACAAACAAAGCCGGGGTTAAAAACGGGAATTTGCGGAGAGCATGGCGGAGAAAAAAGCTCAATCCAATTCTGTTATGATGTTGGATTGGATTATGTAAGCTGCTCACCATACCGTGTCCCACTTGCACGCCTTGCAGCTGCACAAGCTACCATTAAGAATGAACAAAAACAGAGAGCAAATGAGCTTCAAGTACAGATTTAAAAACACATTTTAGCAATTAGGTAGAAAGAATATAACCGGATATAAAGGAGAAAAACAAAGTGACTATTTCTTTTGATTACTCAAATACAATAACATTTATGCAACAGGAGGAGTTAGAGAATCTAAATGAATTTGTAAAAGTAGCTCATAACATGCTTCATGAGAAAAATGGAACAGGATCCGACCTTCTTGGTTGGGTAGATTTGCCGATTAACTATGATAAGGATGAATTTTCAAGAATTAAACAGGCTGCTGAGAGAATTAGGGGTAATTCTGAAGCATTGATTGTGATTGGAATCGGGGGATCTTATTTAGGTGCACGGGCTGCAATTGAGGCATTGTCTCATACATTCCATAATCAAATGAACAACACGACCCAGGTGTATTTTGCAGGTCAAAATATGAGTTCTACTTATGTAACTCATTTGCTAGAACTTTTAGAAGGAAAGGACATCTCTATCAATGTTATTTCAAAATCTGGTACTACAACAGAACCTGCTATAGCTTTCCGTATCTTCCGTGACTATTTGGAGAAAAAATATGGGAAAGAAGAAGCTAGAAAACGTATTTATGCCACCACTGACAAAGAAAAAGGGGCATTAAAAAAACTGGCGGATGAAGAAGGATATGAAACCTTTGTTATACCTGATGATGTAGGTGGACGATACTCTGTTTTGACTGCTGTAGGACTCCTTCCGATTGCCGTGGCTGGACTTGATATTGATCAAATGATGGAAGGCGCAGCTGCAGCCGCTCGTAAATATAATAATTCTGACCTTTTTACAAACGAAAGTTATCAGTATGCAGCTGTGAGAAATGCACTTTATAGTAAAGGAAAATCAATTGAGCTTTTCGTAAACTATGAACCTTCCTTACATTACGTGTCTGAATGGTGGAAGCAACTATTTGGAGAGAGTGAAGGAAAAGATCAAAAAGGACTTTTTCCTGCTTCAGTTGATTTTACAACTGATTTGCACTCCATGGGGCAATATGTACAAGAGGGGCAACGTAATTTGATTGAGACGGTATTACAAGTTAAGAAGCCCAAAGTTGATATAACTATTCAAGAAGATCTGGCTGATACCGATGGTTTAAACTTTCTAACAGGAAAAACAATGGATGAGGTAAATAAAAAAGCCTTCCAAGGCACGGTGTTGGCCCATGTAGATGGTGGAGTGCCAAATATGGTTGTGGAAATGGATAAATTAAATGAATTCACATTTGGTGAATTAGTATACTTCTTTGAGAAAGCTTGTGCAATAAGTGGACTTTTGTTGGGGGTTAATCCGTTTAATCAACCAGGTGTTGAGGCATACAAACAGAATATGTTTGCCTTACTTGGTAAACCGGGTTTTGAAGCAAGAAAAGCTGACTTAATGCAGCGTTTGTCTAAATAAAATAAGGGAATACCCTTCATTGGTAAGTAGGTATGTGACTTAATAGACAATAGCAACCCCGAAATCTATAGAATAGGTAATATGGGAATAGGGTTATAGAAAAAGAGTTACTGTTTCCGTTCCATAGTTTCAGTAAATAGAAGAAAATTAATAGCTTAAAATATTGCAAGCATTACAAACTTGTTTGGCGAAAAAAGCTGCAGCCCACATTGTTTAGGGCTGCAGCTTTTTTAAAGGTAATTTAAATTTTTTTCAATCCCGATTAATAAGGGCTTAGGAGATGTATTTTTACTACATCACCATTTATTAAAAGATTTACAACTGCATATTTAAGAACCTCATCTTCTTCACCTATCCATATATTACCTCATACTTATCCACTGATATTCCGCAATACTGTTGCTTACCAAGTATCTTCCCACATTCACTTGTCAGAAATCATACTGTCGCCACTTGCCTCTATTTGTTTGTAAACGATTGTTATAAGTACATGAGTTGGTAACAATTTATAAAAATATAATAAAATGACATGGAATTAATTCATTTGTTATACTATTATAAAATTTGTTATGTATTTTATCGCAGTTTTAAATTATGTTACAAATGTTCCTTAATATTATAGTTTCTCGAGATACGATTAAAAGATTTAATCGTTCCAATACTAAAGAAGGGAACCGATATTATTTTATTAACAGCTACTAGAGAAAAAGATAATCAGCTAATCAAAGTAGGGGTGTTCCTAGAGGTTCTTCAAAGGCTGCGGAAAATGCTTTACTTAGATTTACTAAAAAAATATTTACAGAGTATAACAGAGGGGACTGTTCACTTCAATGACTTGGATCCAGTGGATTGGGACACACTTTATCGGAATGTTTGAAGCAGGTGGAAAACAATTTATGGGTTTATTAACTGGTATTGTACCCACCTTAATCGTTTTACTTACCTTTACGAATGCAGTGATTAAATTTGTAGGGGAAGAAAGAATCAATAAAGCAGTTCAATTTGCTGCAAAATATACGCTATTAAGATATACATTAATGCCGATATTATCTATTTTATTTTTAACAAATCCAATGGCTTATACATTTGGGCGCTTTGTACCAGAAAAACAAAAGCCGGCATTTTATGATTCTTTAGTTTCTTTCTTACATCCAGTAACAGCACTATTCCCTTATGCAAATGCAGGAGAACTATTTATTTATCTAGGTATTGCCAATGGTTTAAAACAAGCTGGTTATTCAACATCTGAACTTGCAGTACGGTATTTTTTAGTCGGAATTGTCATTATGCTCTTACGTGGTATTATTACCGAACAGATATCAAAGGTTTTGGCTAAAAAAATGGAAATGAAGTCCAAATAGGGGGGCATCATGAGACAACAAGCAGTATTTGTAAATAAAGGCACAGGCGGCTGGGGAAAAGGTCTTCTGATTGAGCCAAAAGGAAAAAAATCAAAGGTAGTTTCAATTACAGGTGGAGGAATTCACCCTGTTGCCAGAAAAATAGCTGAAATGTCGGGAACAGAGGCAGTAGACGGCTTCAAAAACTCTGTTCCGGAAGATGAAATGATGTGTGTCGTTATTGACTGTGGAGGAACAGCTAGAATTGGTCTTTATCCTATGAAACGAATTCCGACCGTTGATGTTCTTCCGTCTTCTCCATCAGGTCCGCTTGCAAAATATATTAAAGAAGACATCTTTGTTTCAGGCGTTACGGAAAAATCAATCGCCTTAGCAGAAGGCCAAGGAATCGTTGAATCAACAGCAGTAGTAGCCAATCAAGAAGATGACAATCAGGAAAAGTTTGGTACCATAGAAAAGGAAGGCTTCAAAAAGAATTATGAAGAAATAAAAAAGGAACAGCTTGTAGATAACGACAACTTTTTAATGAGAATTTCTAGAGGGATAGGGAAAGTAACAGGAATCTTTTATCAAGCAGGACGCGACTCCGTTGAAATGATGATTAAATATATTATCCCTTTTATGGCTTTTGTCAGTATGCTAATTGGAATTATTAATTATACAGGGATTGGCAATCTTATCGCTCATTCTCTATCACCGCTGGCAAGTTCTATCTGGGGACTTATCGTCATTGTTTTTGTTTGTACATTGCCATTTTTATCACCAATCCTTGGTCCGGGTGCTGTTATCTCACAGGTAATTGGGGTACTGATTGGTACCCAAATTGCTGCGGGGAATATTCCTCCACAGTTTGCCTTACCTGCATTATTTGCAATTAGTGGACAGGTTGGTGCCGATTTCATACCAGTCGGATTGTCACTTGGTGAAGCTAAACCGGAAACGGTACAATACGGTGTGCCGGCAGTATTATACAGCCGTTTAATTACCGGGGTCTTAGCCGTTGTTATTGCCTATCTTGCAAGTTTCGGAATGTATCATTAGAATTTATTATGTAAAACGTAAAACGGTTAGGATAATGGAGGAAACTGACATGTATAAAAGTTTTGTAACTGAGGTTGGAGCTTTAGCTTTAGCATTTGAGGAAGAAAAAGTTAGTATCCTATTTGGTCCTCAAGCACCTCAAGAATTAAAGGAAATAGCAATCATTCATGAAAGTATAATAGACGATTCCGAGAAATCCATTATAGAAGGCGGAGTTTTCCAAGTTGATGACCAACAATATAAGATTACGGCAGTAGGTTCTGCAGCTAATACAAATTTAAGGGAACTTGGCCATATTTCCATCTATTTCTCAGAACCGGAGGATGAGGTTCTCCCAGGAGCTGTATTTGTTTCACCACATGTCTTTCCGAAATATAAAAATGGCAGTGTGATCGAATTTAAGGAGTAGAGAAAAAAGGGGAGATAAACTTGTCTTTTGAAGATAGAAGGATACTTGTTAAAATTGCTGAAATGTACTACGAAGAGGGGGCCACTCAATCTCAGATTGCCGATGAAATCGGTGTAAGCCGCTCTCTTATTTCAAAATATCTTGCCAAAGCAAAAGAGCTGGGGATTGTTGAAATCATTATCCATGATGAAACCATTCACCCATACCGGCAGTTAGAAGGAAAATTAGAACGTTTATATGGGTTACGTGAAGTTATGTGTATTCCAAGCCTTGGAAATGAGTCATCCAAGAATCGTTTAGGAGCGGCAGCAAGTAAATATTTATTAAGAGTCATCCGGGATGGCCAAACCATCGGAGTTTCGTCTGGCACAACTTTGCATGAGGTAGCTGAGGTTATGTCTACCAATCAGCAATTTCCATCAGTTACCTTTGTTCCTTTAGTTGGAGGAATGGGAAATGAGCGGGTGGATATCCATGCAAATACTCTAGTTGCAAAGTTTGCAGGTGCCCTGCAAGCACAATACAAGCTCCTTCATGCACCGGTAATGGTTGATTCCAAAGAGGCGAAGGAGATCTTTATGCGCCAATCCTCCATCCAAGACATATTTGATTTGGCGGTCAAAGCGAATATAGCGATTGTTGGGATTGGCGGAACTCCCGAGCACTCAACTATGGTTAAATCCTACCTAGGTCAGGAGACTCAGGAGTATTTTAATCAGACGGATGTTGTTGGAGATATCTGTTATAACTTTATAAACAAAAAAGGAGAGACCTCTTCTAATTCTTGGAATGAACGGGTGATTTCATTAAGATTAGAGCAATTAAGAGACATCCCCCTTGTTGTAGGAGTGGCCTGTGGATTAGAAAAAGTCCAAGCGATAAAAGCAGCTTTAGAAGGAAAATTGGTACATGTATTAATTACCGACGAGCTTACGGCAAAGGCTTTATTAGATTAAGGATTAAAAAGCTGGGACGAGATCAAATTTCGTCCCATTATTTTTAAATCAATTAGCAGAGGGTGGAAAAGTCCAACTGAAGAAGAATTGATTCAACAATTTTCCACTAAACGCACACTATTTGAGTGTTTGAAAGATAAAAATCTCTTCTCTATAATGAATCTGTTAGATGGGAGACATGTTTTATCATATAATGGAGGAATCATATGATAAAAATGTCGGTTATTAAAAATGAACAGGTTACAAGGGCACTGGAATCTTCAATGAGACAATATTTGGTAGGTAAATTATCCCGTCCACAGGAACTTGAGTATATCGAAGATGACAAGCTAGAAATCGGGATCACTTCCTATGATGAATTTACTACTGAATTACCGCATTATCATACTCAAGTGTATGAATATCAATACATACTTAGTGGTAGTACGGAATACATGGATGTGGAGACTGGAAAGCTATACACCTTTGAAAAAGGAGACTTTTATGTAACACCTCCCAGGTCTAACTTATGCTCAAAGGTCACAGCCGGGCACAGCCATTTTTTTTGTAAAAACACCACCTGGAAATGATAAAATGGTAGTTGAAGCAACAGATGAAATAAAGGAATGGCTTAATATCGAAAAACTAAATGCAGAGTAAGTCAGCCAGGTGGGCTTATATATAGTAAATATTGGCCACCTTGTTCGGGTTGAGATACCAAAATTGAAGATGGATTTCATTATTATGATAGACCAGATGATTGTTATTAATCAAGCTTGGAAAATTCCAGGTTGTTTTTATTTCCGGAATTCCTTCTTCAACTAAAGGGTGCTTTACTTCGATAAGGGGGAAAGCATTTTTCTTATTCAAGCAACGAAGCAGGATTGTTTAGAAGGGAGATGGATTATCATTTCTCTTTTATGTCATATTTGACCCAAAGGGCGTCATAAAAGGCTAAATTAATAGCCCCTTCTCACCCTACTATCAAGATTAACAACTTCACCTTTAGATTGGGTTATGGACGATTGCTTCAGACCTTTTAAAGATAAAGTAATAATAATACCGCTAAAGATACTGGATAGGATTGCACTTCCTATCCCCATAAAAATAAGCCAAAACAACTTATTATCAATTGATTTACGATACGAATCTTTCACCTCAAATGTATGCAATTAAAGGTATTATTTGTAAATTTGTTAGAAGTATGCAGATTCTATCTAGACAATCGTTACTTATTTCTAATTAACCTAATATGAATTGGTAGTATAAGACCGAAAGCAATAAGAAACACAATTATTGAAATTAACCAATTCCAACCTTTAAATTTCATATACCCAACATAGACCATCCCAAATTCTATTAAAAGTGATATTAAAGTGAAACCGATTGTCAATTTCCATTTATTATCCTTTGTAAGGAATTTAAATAAAGTATTGCAAGTGAGGTTGGTATAAAGGTATAACTGAGAATATCTCCAAGTCCAGCTTTATTCGGATCCCCTATATCAAAAAGATCGAAACCCCTGGCAATTAGACCATCGCTAAACCAAGTAACAAACCCTACTACCCCAAATGTAATATAGATTTCCCTCCAAGAAATGTTCTTTTTGGGGATTATAAGGGCTGTTATAGCAAATAAAACACTTGCTACAACAGGAAACCACAATCCCTTTGCCCCTAAGTCTAAATTTTCTATAAATTGCCGCATTTATCTTTACCCCTTTAATTTTGGTTTTATTTTTAGCTATTGGAAAGCGTTATATAATATGTGAAATAATCAAATATTAATATACAAAACAAGTAGATTGTGAATAATTATACTTAAGCTAACGGACAGTTTAGTTTAAGTGTAATAATTCACAATCTAAATTAATATTTTTAGTTAAAGACAATAGGTTAATGCATTTTCCTAACATAATCCTTATTCTTCACAAAAATCCCTCCCACCATTAGGCAGGGGATTCAGGTTGTTTAATACCTACTAAAATTATTCAAATTCAATAAACATAATAAACACTTATATTCAGGAGTTAAGTGAGGTGACTGGACACAATCATTGGTTCTTTCGATACTCTGAAGGAGTACACTTTTTAATTTTCTTGAATGTTTTTGAAAATAGGAGTACATCATTATATCCCACTGAACGGGAAATATCCCCAATTTTAAGCGTAGAATCCGTTAGCAGAAAACATGCTTTCTCTATTCTTAAACTTAATAAAAACTCTTGCGGCGATTTATTGAGATATTGCTTAAATAAACGATGAAGATATGAACGGTCAATTGAAATATATTTAGCGATATCATTTACTGTAATGTAATGCGTGTAATTTTGTTCAATAAAGAGTATCGCATCTTCGATATACTTTTGCTTTTTTACCTCAATGGTGACTCCACGATTCGGAAAGAGTTCACACAAAATATATATAAATTCATAAAGCTTTGAAGTTAATAGCAAGTCCTTATTAGACGATAGCGTTGATGCCATTATGATACTATCCATACATTGGTTTAGTTTATTGTCATGATCGAACGTAAAAATCGGTTGATCCATAGATAAACTTGATCTGTTTAAATATTCCTTTGCTTTTACTCCACTGAAACCAATCCATTTATATTCCCATGGATCCTCAACATCTGCTTCATAATAAATTAAAATGTTTGGCTCAATTAAGAACGCTTCATTTTTTCCTAGATGATAGATTTTATCATGTACTTTAAAAATCCCTTTTCCTTTTAAAATATAGTGAATTATGTATCCGCTTCGTATCGCTGGACCATAAGAATATTTACTTATACAAGCTTCTCTACCGCATGTGTACAAATTTAGATCTAAATTGTTATGAGAAGGATTGGAAAAGTTTAAAATCATTGTGTCACCTCTAATTGAAAATGTTTGCAAGTTATCACATCGTTCCATAATCAGTCTACATAATACCATATAAATATCTAATTAAAACTATTAAAATGAACCCATAAGCATTAAGTGAAACAACATATTTCAATAAACAGTATAAGGTGGAGTTACACATTGTTTTCGTTGAAATAATTGATGCTTACTTATGTGTGGGAGGTCGTTATGACTATTTACATCGATGATGAACAACTTTTATTTCATTTGCAAGGAAAAAACACGAGTTATGTTATGCAGGTTATACGAGATGGCTATTTAGCTCACTTATATTGGGGGAAGAGTGTTCACAAATATCGCGGAAACAACAAAATTATCTTTATGGATCGAGTTTTTTCTCCTAATCCAGATGCGTCAGATCGAACATTTTCGCTAGATACGCTACCTCAGGAGTATCCGGCATATGGAAATGGTGACTTTAGAACTCCATCTTATCAAATACAATTAGAGAATGGCTCTACCGTGACGGACCTTCGTTATAAGGAATACCGAGTGAATAAAGGTAAGCCAAAATTGAAAGGGTTACCATCCACTTATGTAGAGGATGAAAATGAGACGGAAACACTAGAAATCATCATGGAAGATAAATTGCTGGGACTGACTGTTACGTTAACATATAGTTTGTATGAAGATCGAGATGTTATCACTAGATCTGTTCAGTTTGATAATCAAGGATCACAAAATTTAAAAATGCTTCGAGCGCTAAGTGCAAATGTTGATTTTCGTGATGATGAATATGAATTAATCACATTGTATGGTGCTCATAGTAATGAGAAAAATATTGAGAGACGTAAAATTGTACCAGGGATTCAAATGGTTGATAGTTGCCGGGGAGCTAGCAGTCCTCAACAAGCGCCGTTTTTGGCATTAGTAAGAAAAGGGACTGATGAAGATCAAGGTGAAGTGTATGCGTTTAACCTTGTGTATAGCGGGAATTTTACAGCACAAGTTCAAGTGGATCCATATCGCAATACAAGAGTATCTATAGGGATTAATCCTTTCGATTTCTCATGGTTATTAGAGCCGGGGGAAACCTTTCAAACGCCTGAAATTGTAATGGTTTACACAGCAAAAGGATTAGGCGATATGTCCAGAATTTATCACGAATTGTATAGTAAAAGACTATGTCGTGGATTATTTCGGGACAAGGTACGTCCAATACTAATTAATAACTGGGAAGCCACTTATTTTGATTTTAATAAAGAAAAAATTGAACAAATTGCCAATGAAGCAAAACAAGTAGGAATAGAACTATTTGTATTAGATGATGGATGGTTTGGAAAACGTGATGACAGCAAAAGCTCGTTAGGGGATTGGGTAGTCAATCAACGTAAACTTCCGAATGGTATAGTAGATCTTGCAAACCGCGTTCGTAATCTTGGTATGGAGTTTGGTTTATGGTTTGAACCTGAAATGGTTTCTATTGATAGTGAATTATATAGAAATCATCCAGATTGGTGTTTACATGTACCAGGTCGCCCACATACGTTAGGGCGAAATCAACTCATTTTGGATTTATCGAGGCAGGAAGTCTGTGATTACGTAATTAAAGCGTTGTCAGATATTTTATCGAGTGCTCCGATAACCTATGTAAAATGGGATATGAATCGTCATATGACGGATATAGGGTCAATAGCGTTACAACCCGAACGACAGCGTGAAACGGCTCACCGCTATATGTTAGGACTATACAAAATAATGGAAGAAATTACAACAAAATTTCCTAATATATTGTTTGAGAGTTGTTCGAGTGGTGGAGGTCGCTTTGACGCAGGGATGCTTTATTATATGCCGCAAACATGGACAAGCGATAACACAGATGCGATGTGTCGTTTGAAAATTCAATATGGTACAAGTCTTGTTTATCCACCGATTACAATGGGGGCGCATGTTTCATCTGTCCCAAATCATCAAGTTGGAAGAATTACTTCACTTGAGACAAGAGGATATGTCGCCATGGCTGGGAATTTCGGTTATGAGCTAGACTTAACAAAGTTAACAGAGGAAGAAAAAGAAGTAGTTAAACAACAAATTGCTTTGTATAAAGAGATTCGACCACTTATTCAATTTGGTAGATTTTATAGAATATTTAATCCCTTTGATGGGAATGAAGCTGCATGGAACTTTGTTTCTGAAGATCGATCAGAAGTAGCAGCTAGTTATTTCAAAGTATTATCTCAACCAGCAGCTCCTCTTCGAACTATAAAACTTAAAGGGTTACATCCAGATTATGTTTATCAAAATGTTGAGACAGGAGAGTTGTTTGGAGGAGATGAGTTGATGAATGTTGGTATTACACTGCCAAGTATCAAGCAAGACTTCTTAAGTATGTTCTGGAGATTTAAAAAGCATAGTATCTAAAGCAGTACAAGTAAATAATATTTATGCCGTATTTTCTACCATACATGGTTACTCTGATCCATAATTATATATTTTAAAAATCTCCCATATTGTTAAAATTTAGGAACAGATTGTAGTAGTCTTATATGTTAATTTGCTTTTGTAAATATAGCTATTAATAAGTTCCACATTTTTGTTATTTCCCTATTATGAGATTTTTTTATGGTGTTAAACTGTTTTGTAAAAAAGTAATTAAAGAATTTAAAATAAAACATTTTTGTAGGAGAGTGGGATGTTTTTTGAGGAATCCTTATAAAATGACCTATCATATAGAGCCAGATAGGGGTTTGATGAATGATCCAAATGGTTTAATTTGGTTCAAAGGTAAGTATTATTTTTTCCACCAATGGAATCGTTTTGATATGAATCATCATTACAAAGAGTGGGGGTTGTTTACTTCAACTAATATGATTGGTTGGACCAATCAGGGTTCTGCTATTCTTCCGGATAGAAAATTGGATCGAAATGGTGTTTATTCAGGTAGCAGTATAGAACATAAAGGAGAGATGTATTTATTCTATACTGGAAACGTAAAAAAAAATGGGGAAAGAAAAAGCTATCAGTGCATTAGTACATCTAAAAATGGTCGGACTTTTATTAAAGAAGAAAGTGTAATTGAAACGCCCGCAGAGTTTACGGAACACCATCGAGATCCAAAAGTGTGGAGAGGTGAAAATAATTGGTGGATGGTTGTAGGTGCTCAAACGAAAGAGAGGAAAGGCGCGATTGCACTCTACTCTTCTTGTGACTTGTTGCATTGGAAATATGAGAATATTTTGTACGATCAACAGTTAGACAATATGTGTGAGTGCCCAGATTTATTTTCAATAAATGATGAAACAGATATATTGCTTTGTTGTCCTCAAGTGAGACCAGAAAAAGATGATGATTTAACAGGTGTTTCCAGTTATGCAGCGTTTATATCTGGAAAATTTGATGAAAAAACAAAAAAATTTCTACCAAAAGGTTCTTTAGAATTACTGGACTATGGATTTGATTTCTATGCACCTCAATCTTTTTCAGATCATAAAGGGAGACGAATTTTGGTGGGATGGATGTCTCGAATGTCTGAGATAGAGGAGTATCTATGCCCTACTAAACAATATGGTTATTTGCATTGTTTGACTTTACCACGTGTTGTAACATGGAAAAATGGAAAAATTCAACAACTACCTATTGAAGAAGTTAAACAACTGAGAAAACGTAAACAGAAATTCACATCTTCTCATGGTCGTTTTGAATTAGAAAGTGGGCGATTTGAACTAGAGTTGAGTAGAAAAGATTGTACTAGTGATTTTCATTTGTTTTTGAGAGATTGCTCAGTAGAGATTCATTATTATGGTAAGAAAAACGTATTGTCTGTCAAGCGGGTGAATTGGGTAGCCAATAAAAAGGAAACGAAAGTAAAACAGGTTCAAAGCCTGTCACAAATGAGTATTTTTAGTGATAACTCCTCTATCGAAATATTTGTGAATGATGGAGAATGCGTTTTTTCATTAAGATACTTTACTGAGGAAGAGAATTTAAGTGTGAAATATGCCGGATTACAGCAAGAAGGAGAATTACTTTATTTTGCATTTTAGGAGATGAGAATATGGGGAATCAAGATTTAGCAAAAAAGATTATTGAATTGATTGGTGGGAAAGAAAATATTCATTCAGTTGCTCACTGTGCAACAAGATTGCGAATTATTATAGTTGACAAAGACAAGATAAATAGTGATGAAATTGAAAATCTGGATAAAGTAAAAGGGAGTTTTTTCAATTCTGGTCAGTTTCAGATTATCTTGGGAACTGGATTGGTAAACAAAGTCTATGACGAGGTCATGATATTATTGGGTGATAATATTCAAAGTCAGACTCCTATCAAAAAAGAAGGAAATCGCTTTCAACGTAGCGTTAGAATTTTTGGAGATGTTTTCGTTCCAATTATTCCGGTTCTGGTTGCGACTGGTTTATTTATGGGCTTAAGAGGTTTGCTTACACAAGAATCTGTTTTGGCATTGTTAGGTTTAACACCTAACAGTATTCCCAAAGAACTCTTATTGTTCACTCAGATCCTAACAGATACAGCTTTTGCCTTTTTACCAGCGTTAGTTTGTTGGTCAACGTTTAGGATCTTTGGAGGTAATCCAGTTTTAGGGATCGTACTAGGTTTAATGCTTGTAAACCCTGTTTTACCAAATGCTTATGAAGTAGGTCAACAGGCTGCAGACCCATTAGTGTTTTTTGGATTTATTAAGGTGGTAGGTTATCAAGGATCTGTTTTGCCGGCATTTATAACAGGAATTGTAGGAGCAAAAATTGAAAAATTCTTGAAAACAAAAATACCTGACTCCCTTGACCTTATTTTGACGCCATTTCTAACACTTCTTTTTGGTATTACACTAGCATTATTTGTTATTGGACCTATTTTCCACGAAGTTGAACTGCTTGTCTTATATGCTGTTCAATTTTTATTGGAGTTACCGTTTGGAATCGGTGGCTTGATTTATGGAAGTTTTGGACAACTATTAGGTATTTTTGGTATTCATCATATATTGAATTTCTTGGAAATTAACATGCTTTCACAAACAGGTTGGAATATGCTAAATCCAATTGGAACTTGTGGTAATATGGCTCAAGCTGGTGCAGTCCTAGCAGTAGGGATCAAAACTTTTTCTCCAAAAATGAAACAAATAGCTTATCCAGCAAGTCTTTCTGCTACTTTAGGTATTACAGAACCAGCAGTCTTTGGGGTGAACCTTAGGTTGGTGAAACCTTTTGTTATGTCAATGATTGGTGGGGGAGTGGGAGGATTCTTAGCGTCTATCTTACAATTAAAAGCTACTGGAATGGCATTAACAGGTATTCCAGGAACCTTATTATACTTGAATAATCAATTGCCCCTTTATATTCTTGTAAACGTTGTCGCTTTCTCTGTGTCATTTGTTTTAACTTACACAATTGGTTACAAACCAGTCGAGACTGGGAATCAAAAACAAGTAAACAAAATATCAAATTCATCAATTATGCCACAGTTCGTAAATGTTAAAGACGAGAAGCTTTATGCACCAGTTACAGGAAAGGTCATGGATTTAAGCGAAGTCAATGATCCCGTTTTTTCCAAAAAATTGATGGGCGATGGCTTTGCAGTCACACCTAGTGACGGGCAGATTGTTGCTCCGGTTGTCGGCACTGTTTCAATGGTGCAAGGACATGCAGTTGGTTTGACCCGCACTGATGGCTTGGAAGTTCTCGTGCACTTGGGCATAGATACCGTTTCGCTGAAAGGCGCACCATTTTCTAACAAGGTCAAAGTTGGTGACTTTGTCAACGGAGGTGACCCGATTGCGATGGTTGACTGGAAGAAGGTTACCGACGCTGGTTTAGCAACAACGACTATGGTTGTGATAACGAATACCAACGACAAACTTGATAGCATGGATTTTCACACGGGTGAAGCGACCGATGGAGCCTGCATCGGTGTCGCTAAGGCAAAATAGCGATCGTGTTCAACTTTCATACAAATAGTATTACCTGCTACATTAATAATTTGGTTCTGGTGCAAAAAGTTTAACAAATCTCTAAATCTTGGACATACAGATACTATTACTCTAAAAAAGGACGTGATCAGTATGGAAAAGCAAAATTTATTTAAGTGGAAACATTATCAGCCCGACATTATTTTGTTAACAGTAAGATGGTACCTGCGGTACAACTTAAGCTTTCGTAACATAGGGGAGATGATGGAGGAACGTGGCTTATTCATCGCTCACACAACGATTATGCGTTGGGTACATCAATATGGTCCTGAGTTGGATAAGAGAATCCGTCGCCATCTCAGGCAAACGAATGACTCATGGAGAGTCGATGAGACCTATATCAAGATAAAAGGGGAATGGATGTATCTGTATCGTGCAGTAGATTCCGAAGGAAACACCATTGATTTTTATCTCAGAAAAAATAGAAATGCCCAATCAGCCAAGTGCTTTTTCAAAAAAGCCTTGGCTTCTTCGCATGTATCCTCTCCTCGTGTGATCACAGTTGATAAGAATCCAGCGTATCCTGTTGCGATTCAAGAATTACAAGAAGAAAAAAGCATGCCTTCAGGCACGCAAATAAGACAACAGAAGTACCTAAATAATATCATTGAGCAAGACCATCGCTTTATAAAGAAGCGAGTTCGTTCTATGCTAGGATTGAAATCGTTTCGAACTGCCAAAAAGATATTGAGTGGTATGGAAGCGATGCATATGCTTCATAAGAAGCAAGTTTTCTTACGGGAGAAGTCTGTCAAAAACCAGAAAGAATTTATACATCAGTTGTTTGGACTTACAGCATAAGGTAGGATTCCGTAAGGAATCTATTCATTTTTTCAAACCTTTATTGTATTTGCACCAGAACCGCTTAATGTATTTGGTGATTTATAGCTATGATGTAACCCGAATTCTCATTCGATATTCATCACCATGCGGCTTAATTGTAAATAGGTATTCATTTCATTGTGCAAAGTTTCATATTAGAACACTAAACGACCAAAGGAAAAGAAACATTTATTCACTAATATTGTTTTTTGTGCTGATTGTGGGACTGCATTATGGTATATGCAAAATAGGCAGGGGTATATATGTGGCAGATATCGTAAACATGGTATTCAAGCATGTTCAAGCCATGTAATTAGGGAAATGAAGTTAAAGGAATTAATTTTACAGGATTTACGAGAAATGGTATCTATAACGGTGAATAAATCCGACTTCCTTCAAAAGGCCAACGATAAGATAAAAAGAATAGAGAAGGAGGTTCATAATAAACAGCAAAGAATAACAAAAGAAATTGAGATGTTAAAAATTGAAAATAAAAATCTTCTAAGGCTATTGGCACAAGGTACCATTACACAAGAAGAATACCGAACGGTTGCGGATGAGAACCAGCAGAAAGTTCAAGACTTAGAGCAACAGTTTATGGTTCTAAACAAGCAGTTAAACGATCAAACTGATTATTTTGAGGTAACATCAAAAATAATGAAATATGTAGATAAAATACTTGAATTTCAAGATTTAAATGAAGAACTTTTGCATCGAATAATTGAACGAATTGATGTAAAGGAAAACAAGGATATTGTGAAAAACTACCGTTTCGCAAATCCTTATTCCAATTTAATGTAGTCACCGGCACACCACACATGTGGAGTGTGTCGCGCAGCTTATTCTTTTAAAGTAATATATAGAGAATTTATGCCTATTCTTCGGAGTGGGCTTTTTGCGTAGCTTAGAAAGGGATTGATTTTAGAGAAAGTTCGCAAATTATTTTCTCGACAAGATTTGGCAATCTTCGGGTCATGACAGGCACCCAACTTTAAGGGATAGGTGTTACTTACCATTCTTACTTCCTTGCACAAGATGAAAGCAGGTCCATATCTGAAAACTCTACTTGGGGAATCAGCAGAAGGTACGAAAACGGCAAATTTGGTATAAGTTCAAAGAGATTTCTCGGCGACTCCACAGATGCAGATGGCAAACTGATTGTTAACCATGAAGAGGCGAAGATTGTGGTGAGACTTTACGATGAATACCTTTCTGGAAAAACGGTGGATTATATTAAACGAATTTTTGAACTTGAGGGTATAAAGAAACTGGAACGGAAAGGAAAAATGGCAAGCAACAACCCTCCAAAGTATGCTCCACAATGAAAAATACAAAGGCGATGCCATTTTGCAAAAAAGCTACACGGTGGATTTCCTTTCGAAGAAACGGGTCAAAAATGAAGGGCAGATTCAGCAGTATCATATTGAGGATAACCACGAAGCAATCATTGACCCTTTAATTTGGGAAGAGGTGCAACATGAACATCAACGTAGAAGCAACTATTGTGAAGAACACAGTTTGAATTCATTTTCACGCACACCCGAAGCAAATCCTTTTGCAGGAAAGGTAATTTGCGGAACCTGCAATCAAGCCTTTACAAGAAGAGGGCGGAAGACAGGGGATAATTACCGAAAAGTTTGGCAATGCCAAGAACGCTATCGAGTGAAAGGTCTACAAGGATGTACGAATCGACATGTGGATGAAGCCATTCTTGAGCAGCCTTTATGATGGCTTGGAACGCTTTGATAGATAATCGGGATGAGATAAAGGCACGATGGGAGACACATGCTGAATTTGGTAATCCGTTAGAGCAATACAGAGCGGTCCAGTTCGCAGATATAACAGAAAATGCAAAACACATCACGGATTTTGAAATAGATTTCATGTTAAAGACAATTGATCACATCACCGTTTTTGAAAGTGGAAAACTGGTTGTCACTTTCATGGATGGGACGGAAATAGAATGCAATGGGGAATAGTACAAGTACGACAGCAGCCTTTTTGAACGAATATAATAATAGGCTTAGTTCTCTTTAAATAGAGAAAAACCTATTATTTATTACTAGTTCGTCCGAGAAAATCATCACAAATAGCTCTATGAATTAATCATTCTATTTAACTTATCTCACTGCATTTGATGGATAAGGTGAAATATCCTCATAATCATACCAATACTTGCCATGACCTGGATAATTATTATTATTTACCATTGGACCAACACGATAAAGGGGTTTATCTCCAATTAGCTTTATAACATCACGTATTCTTTCCTTTTATTTACTCTCAAGTAGAGGCTTATAGTTCCCCCAAGCTGCAATAATGATATCCTTCTCAACATTAATATTGGACAATAATTGCAATAATACTTCATTGTTGTATGTTCGATACCTCAGCTCATCATCCGTTCCAATGTAATCTCTTAAATAATCTGGTGTGCCACTGACCATCGTAAATAAATTGACAATGGTTACCTTTTGAACATTCCCTAGTTTATATAGATAATCCGTTATCTTATAAATTGTATCATCAGAAACTTTTCTTCGCTGAGTATCTTCTTTACCTGCATTAATTGGATTTTTTAATATCACAATGGCATGCCCACCATCTATTCGATTATGAAAAGGTATCGTAATTGAAAAACGGTGGAGTGTCTTTTCACTTGAATCAAAAAATTTAGGGTTCATCATAATATTTTCTTCGTCAATAAAATTTGAAAAGGAAACGGTTTTCAAAACCTCACCTCATTATGGATAACATTCTTCTAACGTTATCTTACATTAATTTTAGAATTTTTTGTAATTAAAGAATTAAATAGCCAAATAAATGCAGTGTTTTTCTAACAGTGAGTTAGAAAATTTTTATTACATTTAAAGTAGTTATAAATAAAATTATAAACTACTTTGACAACGATATATTTGAGAGATATAGTTTGGGTATAAGAGGAGGGATATTATGGTAAAAGATTTAGTGGCAAAATGCCCAAGATGCGATGAAAACCTAATCGCAACACTTTCGCACTCTTCAAGCTTTGCCTGATGTTCATTTCAATTATTCTAAGTCTCATCATTTGATACAGAAAACACTGAATTCCTTCTATTATATATGGTTAACTTTCACCCTTATTAATATCAATCAAAAAAACGTCCCACTGACATAAATTCAATCAGCAGGGCGTTTTCGCCATAGTTATAGATTCTCAATAAAAATTTTCCAAAATACGCTTTTATATATTAATACTTTACTATACTGCTTGCTTGATTGTAGACAATCTCTTTTTTTCTCGCCAACCGTAAAACATTTTCATCAAAGGCATAATTAAAATAAAGATGAACAATAGCCTGAACGTTTGGAACATCGAAACAAGCGAGACTTCTGCTTTAACTGCATCAGCTAATAATACCATTTGATCTAAGCCACCTGGGGCTGTGCTTAGAAAACTTGTAGCGAATGTTGTGTCCAATTCAAACGACATTAGGAAGCTTGAGCCGAATGTTAGGGCGATCAGTGCAAATGCGCTGAAAATGCCGCCTACAAGTACACGTACTGGAAGCTTAATCATATGTGGCTTGAGCATTAAGCCAATATGGGCGCCGATTAGTAGCTGTGCGACGTTCATGAACATGCTAGGTACTTGTGGCATTGCGATTGGTGTTGTAAGATGCAACGTAATCAACAAAATAATGGGTGTGATGAAAAATGCAACAGGCAAATGGATACGTTGCATTAAATATGAGCATACCCATGCAAGTGCAATTAATAATACTAAACTAATCGTAAGCTTCGCGTCGGTTGGCTGCTTACTTATTACTTGTCCAGCGACGATAAACGGTACGAATACAACGACTAGTAACAGCCGAATTACTTGAAAATAAGAAATAACGCCAATTTCTTCAACTTTTTCTTCTTCAGCAAATACGACGATTTGACCTAAACCGCCGGGGATTGCACCAAGTACAGCAGCTTTCATCGGGATTTTTGCCCATTTACTAGTTAAGTAAGCGATGCCGATTGAGCCACCGATTAAAATAATGTTTAGCGTTATCATGTAAAATAAAATTGAGCCCATCATGCCGAATAAATCGATGTTAAATTGTACTCCTATTACGGTACCGACCATGACGACACCTAAATCACGCATTTGGCCGGACCATCTGAGCGGTCCTTTATAAACAAATTGGGCTAACATGATGACAACAATTGGGCCGAGCATCCATGGAATAGGGATGTGCAGTAGGCTAAAAATATAACCGCCAATTAAAGATAAAACTAACACCTTTAACATTGCCTTCAACAGTAACACCCCTTCCTATAATAATATTCCTAGCTACATTTATTACTTAAGAAACCACCAGCGTTCATCGTCATGAATACTGGTGGTCTAGTTATTATAATTTCGCTAATTCTTTTACTTGTGCTTCACGATCTACGTCATCGCGGCGACGATCACCCCAGTATGCGGAACCATTTTTCAAATATTCTTCATAAGTCCATTTCACTGGCTCCCAGTCTGGTTCGAAGATTAAGTAGCTATTTGTAAAGATTTCAAGACGCAAGCCGCTTCCCGGGTCTTTTACGTAAATGTACATTGCTTGAGATATACCATGTTTACCAGGACCAACGAATTGTACATCTGCTTCACATAAAATGTCAGCAGCACGTAGTAAGTCTTGTGCGTTATCTAACCAGTAAGCGATATGGTGCATTTCGTTTGGCTCTTTTGAACGTGATGTAGACATGATTGCTACATCATGTACTAAGTTTGTTACTGATAACCAGCTAGCTACTTGCACATCGTCTGGATTTACGAAGTATTCGCGTAGCTTGAAACCTAATGCTTCTTGTAAATATTTTACGATCTCAGCATTGTCGTGAGAAGTTTGTAAGTTTACATGATCGATACGGCGTGGAGATACACCTTTCGCCCAAGATTTATAAGTTTGGTTTTTAAGTACTGATTTACGAGATTCATCAGCAGGTGTTTTTTCCATATCGTAGTAAAGTTCGAAGCGGTGACCACTTGGTAATTCGAAGCGGATTGCTTCACCTTGCGCTACTTCTTCACCTGCCTCTATCCAACGTACTTCTGTACCAGCATCTTCTAATAATGTTGCGAAAGTTGCTATGTCCTCGCGACGTTTTGTACGCCAGCCGATGTGATCGATGTAAGAAGTTTCACCAGCTGTAATTGATAATGTATGGTGTTCGAAGTCGCCCCAAGCTCTTAAGTAGTGTACACCATCTACAATTTCTGTTTCTTCTAGGCCAATTGTGTCGCGGAAAAACCATAAAGATTTTTCAAGATCTGTTGACACTAAAGCTACGTGTCCCAATTTTGCAATTTCTGGTGCGTAATGAAATTTTTCCATTTATATTCACCTCATAATTAGTTGTTTTTTTATTTAAGAGGATATGTGAATTATGAATCCACTCTTTATAAATCACATTTCCGAGTACTAATATTACCCTTGAATGTTTGTATTTACGCCGAATAAATGTCTACCGTAACCTAAAATGCCGTCTTCATATAAAGAAGTAATGTGTGTTGCGATTGCCATTAAGTCACGAGTGAATAGCTCGACTGGGTGACCTTTTAATAATGCGTGTCCACCTAAAGTAAGTAGTGATTTAACGCCGATTTGTGTACACTTATCGATAATCTTTGCACGGATTGCTTTATATTTTGCCCCTTCGTATGGGCCGCCTTTATCTGTTTCCATCATTGCGATGTATTCATTTAATAAACTTTTAGCAGTAAGCATTTCAAGCTTTAATTCCGAAAGCACACGTTGGCTCGTAGGAGAATCTTTTTCGTTAATTCCAGAAAAGCGTACGCGACCTGCTGTATGCTTTTCGAATTCGTCAAGTACACGCTCTGCACCACCAACAGCCATCGCTGCGAACCCTACATAGAAGCCAGGGTAGAATGGTGTGTTGTAGTATAAGTAGTCTTGATCGAACTCTTCATACGGTGGTTGGCTCTTTTCGATAATTTTGCTAAAGCGTAAAATAGCATCAGGCTTAACGAAAACATTATCGATGATTAATGTATTACTACCAGATCCACGAAGACCAAGCGAATCCCAAGTTTTCACAACTTCTAAGTCAGAAACTTTTAATAAAATACCTACACGCTCAGGTTGGTCGTTGTCTTCGAATTTCATAATTGCGCCAACTCCAACCCAATCGCAGTAATTGATACCGCTTACAAAGTTGTACTTACCCGAAACGATATAGCCGTCTTCAACTGGTTCTACTTTTCCGATGGGTGCAAATACGTCAGCTACGAAGCCGCCTTGGTTAATGACTTCATCGCGAATGTGCTTTGGATAGTAGCATACCCAAGAGTTGTGCACTGAGAAGAAGTATGTTAACCACGAAGCAGATAAGTTGTGGTAACCAACTGTACTTACCATATCAACGAACGTGCGCCAATCAAGTTGTGGATAGCCGAACTCTTTCGGTAAAATTAAACGATGAATTTCCTCCTCGCGGATAATATCCGCGATGCGTGGAGAAATTGTCGAGTTTAGATCTGCTTCGATTGCTTCTAACCCTGCAGCTTCACCGATACGCTTCGCCTTTTGCATAATTTCTTCATAAGTAGCTTTATTTTCAACTACTGTTAACATTTGATCATTCCTTTCAAAAATAGTTTATTGTGCTGTAACTACTTGATCTTTTTCCACTGCTAAAAAATTGGTGACTAGTTTGTTCACGATTTCTGGTTGGTCAGTTTGTGCTTGGTGACCGCAGCTTTCGATATATTCGAATTTAATGTTCGGTAATAATTTCTCAAGCTTATAACCTGTCTCAACTGGTGCAACAGAATCTTGGTTACCCCAAATGAATAAGCCAGGGATTTTTAATTTTGGGAATGCATCTTTAATGCAGTAACGATCCCAAAGCCTTGGTTCTTCATTCATTCTTGCTAAGTAAGCATCGAACGCGTGATTTGATTCTTTTACACCTGGTCGAGTTGCTGCTTGATGACGTAGTTGAATTAGTTCTTCAGGAATGACTGTGTCTTCACTTGAATTGCGATACATAAATTTACGTAACGATTCTTCTGTATAGTCGTAACCAATCACTTCTAAGAATGAACGTAGCTTTCTTTCGGGTACTTCTTGCATCGCTTGATAAATTGTATTACTGCCGATATAAACAACCTTATTTACTTTTTCAGGGTGGTCAATTGCATATTTAGCTGCAACGTAAGCACCTTGTGAGTTGCCGACAAGTGATACTTCATCTAGGCATAATGCTTCAATAAAATTATGTACATGGTCCACTAAGCTTTGATGACCATTTACTGGCCATGCGTGAGGGCGTGCATCTGTGAAGCCCATTGATAGTTGATCTACGGCGTATGCTCGGAAGCCAGCTTTTGCTAATGCAGGTAACATCAAACGCCAACCCGCTGCGCCGCAAGCTCCAGGTCCTGCACCATGTAGTAAAATTACAGCTGGTCCTTCTGTTCCGGCCCAGGAATAATGTGTACGTACACCGTTTGCTAATACGAAACTATTATGAAATCCTTCAAAAATTGTCATCGTTTTGCCCCCTTGTATTGTATTGATTGTTATTTTCTGTTTTGAGTATAACTGTTAAAAATATTAAACGTCATAGTGATTTTTATTGAATGAATAGTAATAATCTTTAAAATTTATTGAAAAATGAATCTCCTTTTTGTAATATGGGAAATAGGAAATCAAAGGGGATGTGATTTTAATGAGTGAAATAGCATTTGATTCTAGCGAAACGAAAAATATTTTAATGTCGGCAAATGCCTTCCACACATTAAAAAACAATTTATTTAACAACATCGGCTCTCATAAAACGAAAGGCTTTTTATTCCGATTTGGTAAAGAGTTTGGGATGGAATCAGCAAAAAATATGCTCCAAAGTAAAAACTCGATCAATCCTGTCGGTAAAAGACATTCGCGCTTAGGTCACGTAAAAGATGTTATTTTCATGGGGGAAATTGTGCGCCATCCGGACGGCACGATTGAATGTATTGATACGTGGGGACAATGGGTAGAATCATTCGAAGCAGCATTACACCTTAAAAATTACGGTTTAGCAAATGAATGTGTTTGTCATATGTTATGCGGCTTTGCAAGTGGTGCATTGACATATGAGTTTGGCGAGTCAATTATTGCCGTTGAGTACAAGTGCGTCGCAAAAGGTGATCCATGCTGTGAGTTTAAAGTGCGTTTGGAGCGCGATTGGCTCAAAGAGAAGGAGGATCTTATTCACCTTTATCAAAACGACAACATTCTATCCGAGCTTGAAATGACATATGATGCACTTTTGCATCATAAGCAAATGCTCGAAAAAATTTCGATATTTCAAGGTCAACTTACGCAAAAAGTAACAGATAAGCATTCGATGGATGAAATTGTACAGGCTGCGTATGAGCTGTTGAACATCCCGATTTTAATTGAGGATATTCACGGCACTCCGTTAAGTCAAATCGGTTTAACGGAAGAACAGCAGCTAGTAATAAAAAAAGATAAGGCGAAATTATCGCATTTTGTCGATAAGCACAACGTTTCGCATTATAAAGGTGATAAATATTGGAAGTTGACGGCACCTGTTCTCATTAATAAAAAAAGTTATGCCACTTGTTCGTTTTTTTACTTTGATGACAAGTATATGGATGAAAACGACCACTTATTTTTAGAGCGTATTTCGACGGTCGTGGCGTTATGTATTTTATACGAGGAGACGCAGTTTGAAGAGCAACAACGTATGCGTAGCTCGCTATTAGAGCGCTTAATTCATAATCGAAATATTAAAGATATCGAATCTTACTATAAATTCTTACCGTTTAAGTTTCAGCCGCCATTTTCTACAGGTATAATTAGTGTGAAAAAGAAAAAGAAAAATCACGAAATTATTGACATTCATGACCAGCTAACAGAGCTTTCAAAGTTGGCAAAAGAGTGGGATTTATCTTGTATTTTTGCTGTACTCGGGGAAGAAATTGCTCTCCTTAACTCGCTAAATAGCGATCAGCAAGGTTGGCAAAGGAAAATCACGAAAATTTTTCAAAAGATGGAGAAGCAAAATAGCAATTATAAATATTCAATAGGGCTAAGCGGAACGTTTAGCAACTTTAAAGATTTCGAACGTTCTCTACAAGAGGCGCGTATCGCACAGCGCTTCCCAAACCAAAAGCTACTAACAGATTACGAAGATTTAGGAATGCTTGGCGATATCGTAAAGAACATGAGTATTGAGCAACTGCATGAAATGGCGAAAAAGACGTTAAAAGACTTATACAATTTCAATGATGTACGTAAAAAAGAATTGTTGCACACGCTTTACGTCTATTTATTAAATAGCCAACGCTTAAAAGAAACGATGGATGAGTTGACGTTATCAATCGGCGGTATCCAATATCGTATAAAGCAAATTGAGGAGCAGCTACAAATTTCACTAAAAAACGCATCAACTGCAGCGTATACTTTATTAGTTATTCAGGCACTAATTTTGTCGGATAGCTTAAACTTTGAGGAATTTGCACGCTAAAAAGCCAAATCATATGGACGACAAAAGGCATCGAAAGTTAACCTCTCGTATGCCTTTTGTCATTTGATTTGGACATCAAGCACTCGTACTTAATGATTACCATTAATAATCAAAAAAGACTGTAAACACACTCACTATTTGAGTTTGTCTACAGTCGGATATATTTTTTCTTATGGGATAAACCCATGTTGAATATTATTGCTCTACAACAACGTCTAAGTTCATTTGCACTTCTTCAGCAGCACGACTTGCATCTTCTTTTTCAGTTGATGTAATTTTTAATGTACGCGTAGCTAATAACACGATTGCAGTTACAACATATAAACTAACGATAATTATCACCCCTGAGTTGAAGCCAGAGCGAACGTCATCACCTGCAAGTGTAATTAAGTAACCAGTAATCCATGGACCAATTATACCAGCCATACTTGAAATAGATAGTGTAAAACCTGTCACACTGCCTACTAAGTTTTTCGGAATGATTATTGTTGTCATCGCAGCATTTAACGGTAATAAGCTTGTGTTCATTATTAAGCCCACTCCTAAGAAAATACATGCTAAAACTGGGGAAGATACAATGGTTGTCATTGCGTAAGAGGTTGCACCAACAAGTAATACTGTAACTAATACACGGTCATAAGATTTGATAAGGCTTTTATTTTTCTTGAATAAGAAATCTGTAAATTTACCTGCACAAATTGCGAATACTGTACCTGTAATACCCATTCCAGCGAATATTAAGCTCATCCTTTGTGGCTCAAGACCAACGATTTTTGTTAAGTAAGTTGGTGCCCAAGTAAGAACCCAAGTTGTAATCCACATGGATACGAAACCTACAACAAAAATTGATAATACATACGGGTTGATTAATACTTTTAAAATTTGCTTGAAGGGTACTTCCTTGTTAGAAGCTAAAGATTTTACGTCTTCGATCAGTGGTTGCTTTGGCTCGTCTCTCATAAAGAAGAAGAAGAGTGCCCATGCAAAGCTTGCTACCCCTAACATTGCAAAAGAATGTTGCCAACCTAAGTTTGTAATACCCATAACTATAAGTGGTGCAGCTAAATACGTACCAACTGTTGTACCAGAAGTCATAATAGCTGTAGCGACACCACGTTGTGCAATAGTGAACCATCGTGCAAGGTGTACTAGGCAAAAACCGAGCGTAGCACCCTCGAAGAAACCTAAGACAACACGTAGTAAAATTAATTGAGTTAACGTTTCGACAAAATAAGCGCTTGCTAATGAAAGTGTCCATCCAGTAGCGATCATCATTAATAAATATTTTGAGTTGAAGCGATACGTTAATGTGCCTAGAATAATACTTCCGACAGCGTATGCAGCGAAGAAGCTACTTCCCACTAAACCAAACTGATCGTAAGATAAATTTAGTTCAGTCATGATTGGTTCTGCGGCTAATCCTAAAACTGATTTATCCGTATAGTTTAAAACAGAAAGCAAGAATAGAAATCCTAATACAACCCAACGCATGAAAAGCCCCCTTATATTTCCGTATTTTCCCATCCCTATCATTTTGTAACCAAATTGTTAGATATACTTGAAAATTCTTTAGGCAATTTCACATCTCCACTTTACTCTAAGGCGATTGTCAGCGTTTTCAAAAAATTGTTAGGATAATTTCCCACCTCCATTTTTTTTGCAAGATACGCATTCATTTCAGCGATTCTTTAATAAAATAATAGTGTCTATTGGGAATATTCAGATTACGAATCTTCCATGAAAAGAATTCTATTTGAAAAAAAAGAGATTTACAAGAAAAAAAAAGAAGGATACTAATTTGTTTTTGGAAGAGAACAAATTAGAAAGAACTAAATTCCAATTCCAAAAAGTGAAATTTTTGACATGATGATATATTGATAGATCTGACTTTTTCTTAAAAAAAATTCACAAAAAATTCAAATTTGGTTTCGGGTAAATTTTATTGTTTATATTTGAATTTTCAATAAAAAATACCATGATAATATTAAATTAACTCAATTATGATTAAATCAATCGATTAAGAATGGAGGAATTGAGATGGATGATCGTTTATTTAGGGATGCAATGGGAAAGTTTGCTACAGGGGTGACGGTTCTTTTAACTGAAAACGAGGGAGAAACACATGGAATGACAGCAAACGGTTTCATGTCAGTATCATTGGATCCGAAGCTTGTCTTAATTTCTATTGGACATAAAGCAAAGTTTTTAGAGAAAGTTTCACAGTCTAAAAAATATACAGTAAATATTTTAGCGGAAGATCAAGAGCATTATTCACGTCATTTCGCTGGAAAACCTGGTGAAGAAGTTGAATTTGAGACGTTAGCTGAACTACCTGTATTAAAAGGGGCGATCGCTCAAATCGCATGTGAAGTTGTATCAGAACATATAGAAGGTGACCATACATTATTCATTGGTAAAGTAGTAGATTTACGTCTTCTGGATAAAGATCCGTTATTGTTCTTCAGCGGTAAATATCGTCAATTGACTGTGTTAGAAACAGTTAAATCATAAAAGGAGAATTGTCTATGAATATTCAAATAATGGCTGAAGCATTGCTTGAAGCAGAACGGACGAAACAACCCATTGCCCCATTAACTGAAACCTATGAAAATATTACAGTTGCAGATGCTTATGCAGTGCAATTAGCGCAAATTCGTCAGAAGATTGACACAGGGGCGACAGTAAAAGGGCTAAAAATCGGTTTAACCAGTAAAGCGATGCAAGAAATGTTGAATGTATATACACCAGACTACGGCTTTATTTTAGATACGATGGTATATGACGAGGAAGATGGTTTAGTGGCCGAGTCCTATATTCAACCAAAGGTAGAGTTTGAAATAGCATTTGTTTTCAATAAAGAGTTAAAAGGGCCAAAAGTAACCGTACAAGATGTAATTGATGCAACAGCTTATGTTGTACCAGCAGTAGAAGTAATCGATAGCCGTATTGCGAATTGGAAAATAAAATTCGAGGATACAGTGGCAGACAATGGTTCTTCAGCAGGTGCGATTTTAGGCGAAAAGCGTACACTGCTTAAAGAAATTGAAGACATCACAAATATTCCAATGATGGTGAAGAAAAATGGTGAATTTTTAGACGAAGCAACGAGCTCGGCCGTGTTAGGTAACCCACTCCATGCGGTTGTTTGGTTAGCAAATGAAGTAAGTGCATATGGCATTTCTATCGAGCCAGGCATGTTTGTTTTATCAGGAGCACTATCAAAGGCTGTTACCTTTGAGACAGGCGATGAATTCGAAGTTGACTTCGGTATACTGGGAAAAGTAAACGTTACCATTTTGAAGGAAGTAGTGAAAAAGGCAAGATAAAAGAAAAAGGAGAATCGCAATGAAGGTAATCTATGTGAATGCTAATAACTTACAAGAGATTAGACAAACAGCTCCTGATGTCGCAATGGCGCTTGGTTATTTTGATGGTGTGCATTTAGGGCATCAAAGTGTAATTCAAACAGCTAAAGAAAAAGCAAAAGCACAAGATTTATCATTAGCCGTTCTCTCTTTTTTCCCGCATCCAAAAAGTGTGTTATTTCCAGACAAAGAATTCTCCTATCTAGAGCCACTAGAACAAAAAGTAGAAAAGTTAGAAAAGCTTGAAGTGGATATTTTTTATATCGTAGAATTTACAAAGGAATTAGCTAAAGTAGAAGCGAACGATTTTTTAGATGATTATATTATCGGTTTGAATGCTAAGGAAGTTATTTGCGGTTTCGACTATACATATGGGGCAAAAGCAAGTGGTACTGTTAAAACACTGGCAGTTTATGCGGCGACACAGCAAGTAGGCCTAACTGTTGTCGAGGAGTTAAAGTGGAATAATCAAAAAATTAGTTCGACTTTGATTCGGAAGCACTTAACAGAACGAAAGCTTAGTGAATTACCGAGTTTATTGGGAGGCTTTTATAAAACTAAGTATTGTCAAAAGAATGGTATACTACCGAATTATTCGTTACCGAATGTAGGTAGTTATAAAGTATTGATTGAAGATCGACATTCTTTCATTGAATGTGTTGCAACAGTAAAGTGTAAAAAATATATTCAGATTCATCATGAAGTGTCTACACTACCGAATTTATTAACGATACAATGGGTTGATCGTTTCAACAATACCAAGCTGATTATTTAGCCTTTGATTTTATTGATAAACCCACCAACATCCCTTTGTGTTGTCAATTACACTCCACACATGTGGAATGCAGAAACATTGGTGGTCAACTGGTGGCAGATGGATTGCAAACTTGCCGTATTGCTTGTTCCAATGATATATGTAAGTCGTAAATTAAAAAAAATAAAATTAATTATTGATTCTATCAATATTTTTAAAATATATTTCAACATATATGTCAGGTTATCTTATATATTTACATATAAGTTATTTTTAATTATGTTGATCATATCATCATTATTATTAAACAATGGGATTGCTGTGGTAGCTTCTTTTTCTTTTGGCCCTGTTAAAATAATAGTGTTGATTTTTAAATATGGAAAAAATCAGGATGAACAATTGATGGAAAACCATGAAGAAATACGCTTTTGTCTTTTGGTTAAGAGGACGAACTAATCAAAATTAAGAGGATAATAACTTCAGTTGATTTCATTTACCTTATTTAGTTATAATGAATTGTTTTTAACATTATTGAGGAGGAACATTATTTTTATGTCAGTAGAAGTAGGCAGCAAAGTACAAGGTAGAGTAGCAGGCATTACTAATTTTGGAGCTTTCGTGGAATTACCGGGAGGCACAACAGGTCTTGTACATATCAGTGAGGTTGCTGATAGCTACGTTAAAGACGTTAATGACCATCTCAAAGTTGGCGACCTGATTGAAGTAAAAGTGATTAGTGAGAAAGACGGAAAAACTGCCTTGTCAATCAAACAAGCGATAGATAGACCCGAAGGACAAACTTCTTCTTATCCACAACGCCAAGGAAGAGATTCTAGCCGTTCAAAAGACTTCCGTTCAAAAAGTAATTTCAAACCAAAGGAAAATTTTGAAGATAAAATGGCTCGTTTTTTAAAAACTAGTGAAGAGAATTTGTCTACCCTCAAACGTAGCACTGGAGCAAAACAAGGCGGTAGAGGAGGAAGACGCGGATAATCTGCTGCGTTTTTTAAAACTTCATCATATAGATAAAGGCAAGCCTGTATAATAAACGGGCTTGCCTTCTTTAATGTAACTCAAACAGACATTAAAACAATATTAAAGTTTAATAGAGCATTCTTATGACTAACGGAAGGGCTTAGGTGAATAAGGAAATTGGTGTATATGACTTTTTTAAAATGTTTATGTTTCAATACGAACCCTCCTGAAATGATATGGTATATTTCGTGTGCTTGGTTAATAACGTATAAAATGGATAAAACTAACAAACCACAGGAGCTCAGATTTACTATAATAATGGAGTGATTATATTTTAAATAAAGCTAAGGGTAAAGGCGAAACAGGTAGAGGTACAAGCAAGAAAGGCCAAGATCGTTGGAAAGCTAGTGCCACAAGGCAAAGAGTGCCAAACCTTATATAAGCAAGGTAATCTGAATTTTATTGATGATAATGCAATATGGAATATGGCCATAAATAAATTGAATTAATTCAGGATTCAAGGAAGGCAATTAATAAATATAAAGATGGACGAGGATGGAAGCGTAAACTAGAAGTGTTTATTTTCGGAGGATCCAAATGAATACATATGAATAAATTACATATATTAGGACTCATGGAAAAACGTTATTGAAAATGAGAGATAATATAAGGCACTTTTTAGTGCCTTTGGAGTAAAGCACCCATCCTAAATATTTTCGAGGTATTAAATGTTTGAAATTAGAGATATCGATTACATGATCAAAATATTCAAAAAAAATAATCCCTTCCTAATGTTGGAAGGGTAAATTATGATATTAGTGAATTTGTTCAGAAATATGACTTAATGCTTCTCCTGCTTCGTTAACATGAATGTTTACTGTTGCAAGATCGCCAATGGCACAAATACCTATCATTTCTCCATTTTCAACAACAGGAATACGTCGAATTTGATGATCAGACATCATACGAGCACATTCCTGTACATCTGTATCGGGTGAGCATGTGATTACGTCCTTTGTCATACTATCATGGCAATGAACGGACTTACAATCTTTTTCTTCAGCAACACAATTTAATACAATATCACGATCTGTAATCATACCAACAACTTTTTTACCTTCACACACAGGAACCGATCCACAGTTAATATCACGCATAATTTTTGCTGCTGCTGTAACTGTGTCATGTGGTGAACACACCTGAACATCTTTTGTCATAATATCGCGTACTATAGTCATCGTTTCTTCCTCCTCCGGTGATTAATTCTCATTTAGTATTTCCCCATTTAGTTCTATGTTATTAATCAAATACGAGTTTAAATTTCAATTAGATTTATATATCATACCTTATGGCACTAATATGCATCGAAAGCTCAATAAGAATACCTACGTCTTCAATAATTCGCAGCCATTCGGCAAAGAATTTATATACAGTTCAAATTGGGACATTATGACCGTGCTCAAGTGGGAGAGTATGTAGCAAAGCACCTAAAATATGCAGGAGTGGACCAGCAGTTTTTTTCTGATGGTGCATTAGATGAAATTCACCGGTTTTCTGGATGAGCCGCAAGGCTCATAAATAAGTTATATACTCATTGTTTGCTTTATGGCTCACAGAACGGATTTCGAATAATAGATGATCACATGGTTAAACGGGTTATTGAGGTAGAATTATCATGATTCTTCCTTTTTTCAGAGATACGGTTGGACAGTAATTGGACAACTAATACCGTCAATTTATGGACTATAAATTATCAATAACAATAGAAAGGAAAGGATAAAATAATATGATAAATAAACAAAAAAAGTAGACTCCCGTATGAGAGTCCGAAGAAATATATTTATAAAGGGGTCATTAATTACTTTTGATTATAAGCGGGTAATAAATTGTTAAAAAGAGGAAAAAGAACTAAGAATAATACCGAATTATCTAAAAATAATTCCAGGAATTTAATGCCCACTTATTAAAATGACTGTTACTTAAAGGTACTGTCTTATCTGTTAACCACTGTTAAACTATCGTAATCAAACAAAACCTTAAAAACTGATAAGGGCATTAATTTTAAAGATAAATATATATATGATATTATACTGCAAAGAAATCCAATTCTGTTATATAAAGAAATTGTAAAGATTCAATTTAATCCGAAATAAAATTAACTTACGTAAAAAACTTGATAATTAATAATTGATATACTGTATTGGATCTTGATAAAAACGTTGATTTAATGCCTTTTCGGAGGGGCTTAATGGGGTACTGGTGTCCTCCACAGTCTTCAAAACTGCTTGAGACCTGCGTGTCAGGTCTGGTGGGTTCGATTCCCACGCAGTCCCGCCAATTTAATGTTTTCAATCCACCACTCAACTTCCAACACACACAGTCTTTTGTTCATTTTTGACGAGACTGAGAGTGACCGAGAAGACGAAACTGTGTTTGTTCAGAACCTTCAAATTCAATCATTTGGAGGTTTTTTATTATGCGTAAAGGTACTAGAAAGCATCTACTAAAATGACAAAGCAAAGATTAACCAACACAATGAAAAATCGAGAAGTACAAGCCTTTCTTATTGCACATAATTATGAAGTGCAAAAAGATGGAAGAACCAAAAAAATAGTTAAAAGAAAAGAAAAAAAATGATACCTTTATTTTAGTTCTTAGGTAGAGTTTGGTTTGGTCAAAGGTTATTAGAATAGTACACAGTTTTCAATAAATATTAGATAACGTATTGTGTACTATTTAGAAAAAGAAATAGTTGATTAAAAATAATGTGGATTTTTTAATATATTCTTTTATAATTACTGTATTATTGTTAATAGTTTTATTACGGCGAGACGAGTGAACGTGTCATTTTTCATCTTTATTAATTTATTCCATCGTGGCTTACCTTGACGTTTTTCTTTAACATTTGCAATAATTTTGCTCTTTCAATTTAGGACTAAACAGGTCATATTTTAAAGTACCAGTATCAAAGGGTACGGTGGTTGAACTTCTAATAAAGGAAAAATACAATCAGCTATTTAAACAAGGGAAATTTTTCAGCCCAGCAAACGAACATTTACAATAAGGCAAAATTAAAGGCTACTCGATTGAGTAGCTTTTAATCTATGGTTATATGCTTCCATCTTTTTCCTGTTGCGATTGCACTAATATGTGCTGGTACTACACTATAGCGTTCAGCTATTACCTTTTGTTTTTCACCTTGTCTTAATAGTTGTTTAATTTCCTTTACTGTTTCTTCGGTTAATTTATCTCTAGGTGGATATGGAATTTTATCATCATATGGTGTTTTTAAACAAGCCCAATTTTTCTTGCTTTTTATTGCGTCAATATTTTTGACCTTAAATTGTTTTGCTATATCTTTACTTCTTACACCTTCTGCTAATAATCGCTTGATTTCAATAACTTCTGATTCTGTTAATAGTGTACGGGATTTATATTGTTCTCCTTTTGCATATTCTCCTACACGTCTTCTACCAGCTTTTGAAGGAACAAATAGTAAGCTGGGTTCATGGTCAAATTCTAAAATAAATTTCTTTTTAATTTTGTTCACCTACTTATGGGAAAATAGAAAAAGCTAATCAGCGAGTGATTAGCCATTACTTTTTTCCACAAAAAATTGTTCAATAGCCATCAAGGTTTCTAATGTGTCAATTTGGCTATCTTCATTTAAAATAATTTCTCCCTTTAGAGATAATTTATCATTCGGCTTTAATTCAAATAGAAAAAACTTCAACATAGTTGATATTAATTTACTTGAATCTCTTTCATTTAAGTGGATTCTCCATAATGTACAGTGAATTACTTCTTCACATAATTCCACATTAATATTATAGCGTCCTGTTCCATGAGAAATACCAATATGCTTGTGTGACCAGCTTATTATTTTAAAATCAAGCGAGTTGAAGAATTTGACGATAATTTTAGGGGCTAACTTTCTGACCAATGCTTTTTCTCTTTTTGTTCGTTTATAATAGGATTCTTCTTGCATATATAAACCTCCAAGAATCAATAATAAATCCATTATTAGTCAAAGAAGGTTAGATTATACGTTATGCTTAGAACTGGTAGGCTTAGAAAATCGAAAATCAGCAGAAAAAAGCGGAAAGCAAGGAAAACGTAAAATGGGATAAATTTTGTGTGTGGGATATAGTCCAGCCGAAAGCAAAAAAAAAGGATACCCCCCTTATTTTTCAAATATTTTTTATTATCTCTGAAAAGTCTGCTTTCCAAAAAAGTCTACTTCGAGGTGAATCTTGTTTGTCCATTTCTATAGCAGCATGATAAACTTTTTTTCTATATTCCAGTACAATTTCTCTTTTTTCGCCGTTACCCATTCCTTGAGCATAAAAATAACTTCGTATTTCTTTTGGAATACCAGTTCCAGGATGAAGGAATGCGGATTTATCAAGTGTTTTTATTGCTAAATCTCCCGAAATAATCTCCCATGAATGACTTTTCAAATAATTCCAATGACCTTTATCTTCAGAATCAATTTTGAAATTACTTTCAACTATTATAAATCCTAAACCTTTTAAAAACCTATTAGTTTCATCACCACCACTAAACAAAGAAGGTAAATATTCTTGACCATTAGCGAAAATATTTGCAATAGAAACCACGTATTTTGGAGGATAATATTTACCTTCATAATAAATGTTAAACCTTGTTGATTCTCTCCTATCTGGTACACCGGTTTACAGCCAGATGATTGGGAAGTAGAAATCACACTTTGATAAAAAGGGTGCTTATGGTTCATTCTGTCAGCACCCTTTTCACTTTCCACAATACAAAATATTTGCGGCTTCGCCGAGTCTTTACGTACGGTCAAAAAAAAATTAAGAGTGAAACTTTTGATGTAACAGCAGGAATATTGACACTTTTAATGCAATGCAGAAAATATGAGAAAAGCAAAACCTTTACCAAACGGAGATTATTTTGAAACTAATCTTAGTGCGAGTGCAATATTCTGATTAGATTTCCTAGATTTGTTTCAAAATTGCATAATCTAACCTCCAAGGTTAAGTAAGGAAATTTTAATTATAACTATTATAGTGAAAATTGATAAGTTCGTTTAAGGTAACACACGATTTTATATTTGCTTCATCTTTAAAATGACCGAAAAATGGCTCTAGGGGAGCGTTATCCCAACAGTTTCTCCTTTTTTAAACACCAAATATATACCTTTTGTGAACTCGATTGGAATTTTAGTAGGTAGATAAAAAAACATTAAGTCTATTTAAGAGTATTCAATTTCTGCATTCCATAATGAACAGAAGATTTAAGGTGGTTAATTTTAAACATAACTATCAAATGAGGTGTCTTTTATTTCTTTTAAATAATAATATAAAACACCTCCTCCTTTTTTAAGAAAAGTAGTGTCAGGAAAATCGTATAATTAGACACCTTCTTCGGAAAGAAAGCGGTTTCCCTAGAGGGTATTTAGAAACATAATAGACTTATAAATTAACAACTAGGAACAACATGAAGTAATAGGATTTGTTAACCATTTAGCAACATTTTTCTTTTTTGTAGTAAGTATGAGTTTATTTATAGATACATATGAAAAACCTCCTCTGTGCATATTGATGACGTATGGTTAATTACAGCTCCTATTAACATATAAGAGGCTTTTTAATATGGACTTCTTAGGTCCACTTACTTCATTCAGAGTAAAAGTAATTTTTTCTATCTTATGAATTTAGTTGCGGCGCCCCTTATGGAGGTGTTTATTGATTTTCGGCTGCTGCATTTAAATAGAATTTATTATATAAAGCTATTGGGGAGGTAAACATGCAAAAAGGAAGGCATTTACAGAAGTCAATTGTTTTATCACTAATTATTTCATTACTATTTTCTACTTTTAGTTTTAATTTTGCATATGCCAGAGATAGTAAATTTACTAGGCAAGGTGCCGGCCCAATGTATTGGAATTCTTATGAACACCAGTGGAGTAAAGATGTGTTTATGCCTGAACATCGGTTAAAAGAAAATGTTGATTGGATGGCCAAAAATTTCCTCCCTTACGGGTACGACATGATCAGTACTGATGGATGGATTGAAGGTGCAACGCTCTTAAATGAAAACGGTTACGTTGTGTCACATAATGATCGCTGGATGACGAACCCGATTTATATGGATGGACGCGAGAATCCCTACCTTCTGCCTGGGAAGTTATTTAATGGTGACTTCGAATATGGTACAAAAGAGGGCTGGGATATTAAAGGAAATGCAGATTCGGGTGTAGATAAGTCCGGGGCGCGTAATAACTTTAAATTTTATTTTTATAAAAATGCAGCGTTTAATGGTTCCGTAAGCCAAAAAGTAACAGGGCTAGAAAAGGATAAAACCTATCATTTGTCTGCATGGGCAGCTTTAGGAGATTTCACAGGATCAAATCAGTTTAATGATGAAGCAATTGGCAGCCATGCAGTAATGCAAATTATTCAGAACGGCGAGGTAGTAAAAAAATTTCCAATTGAGCCTAGTTCAAGTTATAAGAACTATACACTTGATGTGGATTCAGTAGGAACAGAGCTGACAATCGAATTTGTTATTGATGCTAAGCAGGGAAATGCTTCTTTGCAGCTTGACGATATCACCTTTGAAACAGTAGAAAAAGGTCAGATACCTGAAGGGAATATCGCCGTTAATGGTGGATTTGAGCAAGACGAAAAAAGCGGATGGAGTTTTGATGGTTCATTTGGTTATGGACGTAATGATGACCCAGAGGGTGATAAGTCATTATGGACCTATAGCGGGGATCCAAACAAACAAACTGTTTCACAATCATTAACTAATCTTCCAGACGGCAATTACGCTGTTAGCTCCAAGGCTAAAGGGAAAAATAGTTTTGTAGACAAAGGGGTTACTATTGAAATGAAGCTTTCTGGATATGATCAGGCTAATCCAGACGCCTCTGTAAGTAAGCAAGTAACTTCAGAAACGTGGGCTACATATGCAGCAACGGTTCACGTGACTTCCGGCCAATTGAAGATTGAATTTATCGTCAATCCTGCTGAAAAACAAGGACGCGATGCTGGAATTGACATTGATGATGTCAAAGTGGAATACGATTCATGGAAGGGTTACCCGAATGAGCGTTATCCAGATGGTCATACATGGAAATATTGGGCTGACTATGTAAAAAGTAAAGGAATGAAGTTTGGAATCTATTACAATCCACTTTGGGTTTCCCCAGAGGTTGTTAAAAATCCGGATAAATACAAGGTTCCAGGAACGAATACACCGGTAGCCGATCTTGTCATTAAAGAACCGCAAGATATTGGCGGCGGAAAAATACTTCAAGGTGACCGATTTGATGGTGGCCAGGGCGGCGAAAGAGCACTTTATTGGTTAAATGTTGATCATCCTGATGCAGAGAAGTACTTGAAAGGTTATATAAAGTTCTTTGCTGAACAGGGTGCTTCGTTTTTACGTGTCGACTTCCTCTCCTGGTATGAGAGCGGCTATGATAAGGGACTTGGCCAGATCGGGACAGGACACACAAGAGAGCAGTATGAAAAGGCACTTAAATGGATGGATGAGGCCACAAAAGAAAATAATGTATTCCTTAGCCTCGTTATGCCCAACTTGAATAACCATGGTGAATTAGAACAGAAATACGGCGATATGATCCGGATTGATGAGGATGCT
Organism: Bacillus sp. ISL-77; assembly: GCF_018613105.1. NCBI lineage: Bacteria > Bacillati > Bacillota > Bacilli > Caryophanales > Bacillaceae > Bacillus > Bacillus sp. ISL-77. The sequence goes on along the minus strand of NZ_JAGGQY010000023.1, from coordinate 90,478 downwards.
TTCAGCGGCGGTTGGGACCATATCAGTGGACGGAGGCAGGAGTGGACAAATAATTGGTCACAGTGGGCTAATCCATTCCAAGGATTTACTGGCTTTGCCGATATTTCTGGAACGGGTTCGATAATCAATGACGGAGACTTCTTAAAGCTGAATACCTTTAAAGGCCGTTATGCTGAGGACGAAAAGAAAACAGCCATTTCGCTTTTCACTATGGCAGGTTCACCAATTACGATTGCCGATCAATATGACACAATTGGTGACAACTATAAATATTTCCAAAACACAGAAATGGTTGAATTGAATAAACTTGGATTCGTTGGAAAACCAATTTTCTATTCCAATAAGCATTATAAAACCGGTAACAGCCGCGACAGTGAAAGATGGGTCGGGCAGCTGCCTGATGGATCGTGGGTTGTTTCTCTTTCCAACCGCAGTGATTCAAGTAAAGGACTTTCAGTGGATTTTAAAAAATTACTTGGAATTGAAGATGAAGCATTTGTCCGCGATCTCTGGGAACATAAAGATTTAGGCTACCGGACGATGTACTCCAAGATGCTCGACCCGCATGACAGTACCGTAATAAAAGTAGTACCAGAAACAAACAAAAAAGTTTATCAAACGGAAGTAGCTTCTTATCAAGGAGGAGCCATTTTTGATAACGATCTGAAGGGATTTGGCGGATTCGGCTATATCACTGGACTTAATAAAAAAGGGTCAAAAGTGACAATGGCTGTTGATATGCCGGAAGCAGGGAAATATCCTTTAGACATAAAATATTCAAACGCAGACACAGAAGAAAGTACATTATCCTTGTCCGTTGAGGATAGAGATATGAAGGTAATCCAAACTCCAGTGCAGGTAACGTTTAAAGGTACTGGAGATAAATGGGGTACTGCTGAAAAATCCATCCAGTTTAACAAAGGTGTTAATTTAATCACCCTTGAATTCACAGGGGAGGACAAAGGTTCTGCTTCAATTGACTCTATTCAATTCGGATCTTCTGCCGGCGGACAGCTTGTTAATGGAGATTTTGAGATGGGCAATGAAACTGGCTGGACTGTAGATACGATGGGGACAACCCTTTGGCATGGAGTTGATACAAACGATGCCTATCAAGGAGCTAAACAATACTTGTATTCTCCAAATGATGGTGGTAAAGCTTCCTCTAAGCAAACTGTATCTGGTTTAAAAAATGGAAAGTATACCGTTTCGTCTATGGTTAAACTGATGCCGCATTTGGATCCATCTTTTGCAGGCGGAGTGGCAAAAATGATTGTATCCCAGCCTGGCAAAGAGAAGGTAGAAGTAACTCTTCAACCGAATCTAAAAGATCCTAATGGCCCGGTGAAGCAAAAATATGATGCAGCAGATTTTGAGTATAAAAAGTTTAGCACGGATACGATTGATGTAACAGAAGGTCAAGTGACAATTGAATTTTATCTAGAGGCATCTAAAGCAGATACATCCATGCAACTTGATAATGTCGAGCTTGTATCAGCTGACTCAGGGGCACCAGAGGAAGTCAAAATCCAACTCTACAACAATGGATTTGAGGAAGGTTTCACAGGGTGGAGCAGGACCAATATGGTGAATCAATCCATTGAAGCGGAAGGTGGAAAGGTCTTTGCACGGGTGGCTGGTTCCGATGCATATTCATCTGATATATGGCAATTTGCCAATGCACCGATCGATGGAAATTACCAATTATCGGTTAGTACTCGCAAAGCGGGAGGCTTTGAAAATGCTTCGCTTTATGTTACCTATTCAGGTGGGACAAAAGAGGTGTCTATCCCAGCAGGAAGTGACTGGAAAGAAATAAAGATTCCAAATATCTCACTGTTAAATGGTGAAGTCGTGAAGGTCGGCATAAAAGCAGATGGTCAGGCTGACAGCGTCCTTGATGCTGATGAGATAAAATTAACAAAAATGGATCCATCTGTCCCATTGAAAGTTTCTTATATTGAGAGTTTAGATGCAGATAAACCGTACACTCTAAGTGCAGATGGTAAGAGCATTGTTTTGAATTCTACAGGCGGGGAGAAGGTTAAGGTCGAGTTCGTTCAAAACGATACTGCTAAAGTTTGGCTGGAACCGACTGGAACATTTAAGAAAAAGGCTTCTTATGTTGTTAATCAAGAAGCAGCAACTATTGTCCCTAAAGTAAGTGATCAGAAAGATTATATTTTAATTCAATCAGACAAAATGAGTTTACGAGCATACAAGTCTCCATTTAAGCTTGCCTATTATGATACGGCTAATGCTAAGCTGCTCACAGAACAGCTCGGAGGCAGTGGTTTAGGCTATGACGAAGATACAGGCGTATACGCTGCAATGAAACTTGATACAGATGAGCATTTCTTTGGTCTCGGTATGGACCGTGACTCCCAATCCTTTGATAGAAGAGGTCAAAGGATAGTGATGAACAACGCTATGAAGGGTGGGTACGGTGGTAACACTTCCGACATTTCAGGTACGTTCTTCACAAGTACAAAAGGATACGGACTATACTTTGATAACACCTATGAAAATGTCACATTTGATATGGGAGCAACTGATACCGAAAAGTATACATTCCATTCACCAAACGGCGAAATGGTTTACTACTTTATCGCTGGAGAAAGTAAAACGAATCTAACGGACATTATGAAAAGCTTTGCTAACTTAACAGGTACTCCACCAATGCCTCCACAATGGACATTAGGCTATATTCAATCGAAGTTTGGATACAAGAGCTGGGCTGAAGTGAACAAGGTTGCAGATACTTTCCGTGAAAAACAAATTCCTTTGGATGGTATGATCCTTGATGCTTATTGGGCAAAAGATAACCATTACTTTGACATGACATGGTCGGAAGCTTTTGCAAATCCGAAAGAAAGCATGGAAGCGTTAGAGAAAAAAGGTGTTAAGATGGTCCCACTTGTTGATCCGTATGTTCAAATAACGGCAAACACCTTTAATGAAGGTGACAAGAATGGATATTTCGTTCAAGATACGTCAGGTAATACCATTATTTATGATGCTTGGTATGGTAAATCGGGGTTAGTCGATTTTACCAACCCTAAAGCTGTGGAATGGTTCAATGCACAGGTTAAATCCTTACATGATGCTGGTGTAAAAGGGTACTGGATTGACTTAAATGAGCCCGAAATAGCAACCGATTCCATTAGACATCAATTCGCTAAAGGAAATGCAGCGGAAATTAGAAATGTATATGCCCTAAATGAGGCAAAAGCCTTTTATGATGGGCACAGAAGCTACAGCAATGACAGACTTTGGAGCTTGGCACGTTCCGGTTTCACCGGGATTCAGGAATATGGAACTACAGTTTGGAGCGGCGATGTCGATGCGAGCTGGGATTCTTTACAGCACAATTTACAATTGGGCTTAAGTGCTTCAATGTCGGGAATGTCTTACTTCACAACGGATACTGGAGGGTTTAACGGGAAGCCATCTGCTGAACTCTATACACGCTGGATGCAGGCAGGTGCGTTTATGCCAATTTTCCGTGCCCACAATTGTGAATGCGGAGATCCAACAAATACAAGAGAGCCATGGGCGTTTGGCACAGATGCAGAGGCGATTGTTAAACAAAGCATTGTGCAACGCTATAAGCTTCTTCCTTACATTTACTCAGCTGCAAAGCAAACATCAGAGAACAACATCTCGTTGATGAGACCACTTGTCATGGATTACGCAGCAGATGCTAAAGTATATGGTATTGAAGATCAATGGATGTTCGGTCCGAATATGCTCGTTGCTCCTGTATCAAAAGAAGGAGCAAACAAAAGAAGTATCTACCTTCCGGGAGGTACATGGTATGACTGGAACAATAAAGCTGCATATACAGGTGGACAAAGCATCGAGTATAATGCTGATTTGTCCAAGGTTCCGGTTTTTGCCAAGGAAGGAGCTATTATCCCAGAGCGTGAGGTTCAAAATTATACAAATGAAAAACCTTTAACACAAATAAATGTAAAAGCTTTTCCGAAACAAAATGGGGAAGTAACTACCTTCAACCTCTATGAAGATGATGGGCAAACATATAATTATGAAAAAGGCCAGTCAGTAGATACTAAGCTTTCCATAGCATCCAATTCAGGTGAAGTAACATTTGAAATTGCAGCGATGAAGGGGAGCTTTGCTGGAAGTATTCAAAACAGAGCATGGATGGCTGAAATAAAGGCAAACGCTTCAGGTAAAGCTTTCAACTCTGTAAAAAGAAATGGTAAAAAATTAAAACAAGTAGCTTCTAAAGAAGCAGTTGAAAAAGGCAGTGATGTTTGGTACTACGATTCCAAAACCGATATGTTATATTTTAAAACTGCTCAGGTATCAACATCCCAAGCACAAGTTATTACAAGCGATTTAAAGGGAAAGCCTCCTGTTACAGTAAAGTGATGGAGTAAAAGAAAAAATTCTAATGAATAAATAGCCCCAGCAGTTGCTTCTGGGGCTATTTTCTAAATTTAAATGGAAATTTATTTTCCCCAAGGAGGGTTACCTATTGGTAAGAGAATATCCTGGATTATTAGAAAAGGTAAATGTAATAATTGGGAAGAATGTTAAAAATATGACTCTAATTGATACAATTAAAGAATTAGTCGATAGATTCGAGAGTCTTAAAGCTCTCCCTAAGCATGAGCATAATAAATGAATATATTTCAGGCTAGTAATGCTATTAAATAAAGATATAAGGAAAAACCTTTTTTTTAAGGGGGGACTAATCATGGGAAAACTTGACTTGGAAGAATTGAGAGAAGTATACGAAAAGGCACTAAAAATAAATATAAGCCCAAATTTTATTAATCTAATAAAAAATGAATTAAATAAAAGAAAATAAAAATATATTTTAGATTATAAAACGTATCCGACAGAGTAGACACTAAAAAAGGTCTACCTCATCGGGTACTTTTTTGTATAATGAAAAAAATGTGAGAAATTAAGAATAATCATATATAACTCTTTACCGATAAAGAAATAGAAAAGATTCTTTCTAATACTCCTTATGTCAAATCTGTAAGTACATTACACATACTGATAAATATAAAAGGATCTTTATTGCTGAAAGCGAGAATGGAAAATTACCAGGGAGCAGTGACTTGGTAGCATAAATCGGTACTTTATCATTGTCTCATATTAATTGGTCATTTCAGGTTAGCCCTTTCATTGGAAGTGTTTTTTTATACAAAGAACGAAATTGGTTTAGGACGGATAGTGTAATATATTACGATTTAAGTGTTAATTATTTTGTTTTTAGTGTTTAAAATTATGAATATTCTAGAAGAAATCATATAAAGATTCATTTTATTGTATAGTGAAATTATCAAGGAAAGGGGGAGTATATAGAAAATACAAAGGATACTAATGCTTCAACTTGCATTGCCAGTAATCTATTAGTGTATGAAAACGTAAAAGGCCTTCAAGTTATTTGTAAGCGTTATCACATTTTAGATAGGGGATGAAATCGATTAGAAAGAAGAGTATATTTTTCGTTATCATGATTCTGATTACCGTGCCTTTCTATTTTATCGGAAAAGATCAGCCACATGCGCAAGCCGAGGATTCTGGTACAATTATAAAATTAGTGAATACAGACAAGGCTCGATACAATCCTGGCCAGTCTGTAGAAATATTTGTGGATTTACTAAATAAAACGGGAGCTAATTTTTCAGGGAACGTTACTCTTTACTTTCGGTATCTTGGTTCACAGGCTGACACAGACCAGGTTAAATCGATTACCCTAGCAGAAAATGAAGCTAAAACATTAACATATAGTTGGACACCGCCCCCAAATGATTACAGAGGATATTTAGTTGAAGTTTGGGTCCGCGACGACACAGGCACAATTATTGATTCTGGTTCAACTGCTGTTGATGTTTCTAGCACCTGGACTAAATACCCTAGGTATGGATATGTTAGTGAATTTTCGGATACAACTGATTCGGCTAAAAAAACATGGGAGTTAAAAAACTACCATATTAATGGACTTCAGTTTTATGACTGGCAATGGAAACATCATATCCCGAACCCTGATCCTTCTCATGCTTACTGGCAGGATATTGGTAACAGATGGATATCAAGAAATACTGTAAACAGCTATATAGATAATGCACATAGTTATAATATGAAAGCTATGAATTATAACTTGATAAATGGAGCATTTGATAATTACTGGAATGATGGAGTACAGGTGGCATGGGGGCTATTTAAGGACTCCAATGGAAATTACGATCCTGGACGGCAGGATGCTCATCCACTGGAAAATGGATGGGCTACAAGCAAAATTTACCTGTCAAATCCTGCAAATACAGATTGGCAGAACTATATAAATTTAAAGGAAAGTGAAGTTTTTAAGAATTTTGCTTTTGACGGCTGGCATATTGATTCTCTGGGACCCCGCGGGGATTTATATGATTGGAACAGGAACCATATAAATCTTGAAGACACATATGGTTCTTTCATAAATGCAGCTAAGGCTTCTTTAGGCAAGGATATAGTTTTTAATTCTGTGGAAGCTTATGGCCAAGATCAGGCTTCCAAGTCCAATGCAGACTTTGTATATTCTGAGCTATGGGATGGGAATCCAAGCAATGATGACTATGCTGATTTGGTAAAATTGGTAGAGAAATCAAAGGCATTAAGCAATAAATCAGTAGTCTTCGCAGCCTACATGAATAGAAACTACTCCAAAACAACCCCTGCAGAGACTAAGAGGAATTTTAATGATTCTTCAATAAGATTAGCAGACGCGGCAATATTTGCAGCTGGAGCTTCACATATTGAATTAGGTGACGGCGGATATATGCTTTCTGATGAGTACTTTCCTAATAAGAATCTCATTATGACGGATTCCTTAAAGAAGGCAATGGGGAATTATTACAACTTTTTAACAGCCTATGAAAACCTGCTGCGTGATAATATTGTAAAGGGAAGCAACAAAATTACCCTGACGGACCAAGTAAATTTTCCATCAAGTACCGATGGGGAGGCAGGGAAAATCTGGACGTTTGCGAAATCGAAGAATGGTTACGATATTGTGCATTTAATCAATCTTATGAACAATACATCTACTAAATGGCGGGATGATAATGGAGACTATCCTGCACCAAATGTGCAGGAAAATATTCCTGTGAAAATTTATTATGATGGGACCCTTTCTTCAAACGCCAAAGTATGGTGGGCCACTCCTGACTTTGAAAACGGTAAAGCAAACAGCTTATCGTACACTAAAGGAAGCGATTCTCAGGGAAATTATATTTCTTTAACGGTACCTAAATTGCACTATTGGGATATGGTATGGATTGAGAAGGATCAAAATGAAACAGGTCAGATAATATTTAATGACTTTGAGTCGGACGGGGTGGGGACATTGCCTACGGGATGGGCCCCATTAAACGGAGCCTGGTCAATAACACAGCCTACAGGTTCTACAGGGGAATTAACTGTTACAAGCTCAAATGGGGGTATTGCTAAATATAAAAATGGTTTCAATACTGGGGATTATTCGGTTGAAGGCCATGTTTATATACCTGATACTACCAATAATGGAGCTATTCTCGCACGCATACAGAAGGATGGTGGATTCTATCAGCTAGAATTAAAGGAAGGCAACAAATATGAATTATATAAATTTGATGGAACGACATGGCGAGAGATAAAAGGAGGAGAGTACATTTACTCTTCAGGCTACCATTATTTAAAGCTAACCTGTATAGGGAATCAATTTACAATTGAGATTGATTTAAATCAAATGGGAACCGTCAGCGACTATCAAGACCCCTTCATGAAAGGCTCTGTCGGCTTGCGAAGTGAAACTGGAAATCGGAGATGGGATAATTTAAAGGTCACTGCCAAATAATGAGAGCAACAAACAAGATAAATATTTATTTTAATAGGTAATGTGTGCAGGAGGTCGTGGCTGCCCAAATGGGCAGCTTTCATATTGATTTAAAGGCGGTTATTTGACCAAAACAAAGAGGTTAAGATTAGTATTTAGTTATGAAAATTGAAATGTAATCTTTTAGAAGAGGTGAGTTTAGTTGAGTAATGTTCAGCAGAATATAAAGTTAGGTTTAGAACGAATTGTTTTTATTGGGAGAACATTCGAAGAGTATTTGGATATGTTTTCTCTTTCAGAAGAAGAACTAAAAGGAAAGAAAATACTCGATTGTCCAGCAGGAGCTTGTTCATTTACTGCTGTTGGTAACAAATCAGATTTAGATGTAACTGCGTGTGATATTGCCTATTATCACTCAGGCGAAGACCTGAAAAATAAAGGTCTTCAGGATATTGAACACGCGATGAAGCATATGGAAAAAGCTCATAGCAATTATAAATGGGATTATTTCAAGAATATAGAGGGGCTTAGAAACAATCGGTTAAAAGCCTTACATGATTGTGTCAACGATATGATGGAATCCAGAGAAAGATACATTCCCGTTACTTTACCTACTTTACCGTTTAAGAATGAACAATTTGATATTCTTCTATCTGCACATTTTTTATTTATGTATGCCGATAGATTAGATTATCAATTTCATATAGATACATTAGATGAATTATTAAGGGTTACTAAAGAGGAAGTTCGCATCTTCCCCTTAGTTGATTTAGAAGGTAAAAGATATATACATTTAGACAAAGTAAGAAATCATGTTATCGAAAAAGGTTATTCTGTAGAGGAAGTAAAAGTAACCTATGAATTTCAAACAAATGCTAATTCGATGTTAAAAATAAAAAAAGGATAGTAAAAAGGGATCAACGTAGATGCGTTGGTCCTTTTTTACTACCTATCTTGTTGAACTAACATGAAAATAAACTTCTGTAATTCAGGAAAAAGGCAATACTGTAGAAGATGCAGCTCATTCATTTTTAAAAAAGGGGAGAGCGCCTAATTCATGATCTTTGTAATAGAGTTGAATAGATTAAAATGCTTCTAGCTCTAGTAAAGTAACTGTGTATCCTAAACTTTCAAGTCTTCGTAGTGAAGGCCGAACAATGGATTGCTGTCTCTGTTTATCAAAGTAGACTTCGCCTAAGTCTACATACATTTCTTTCCGTGTTAAGAGATAATAAGAGATACCTAACATGGCATGTGCGACCACTATTCAGGCTCGCCTTTTGCCTTTTCGTGATGCTGTTCGTCGATACAGTGCTCCGAAATAGTTCTTCAAACCTTTTACTGAATGATCTGCTTCAGTTAATGCTGATCTCAAATACATATTTCCTTTTTTTGTTTTAGCTGATTTTCTTTTTCCGGCACTCTCGTTTTGTCCAGGAACCAATTTTGTTCTTCAGATTTTATCCTAGCTAGCTGAAGAAGAAAGGGAACGTATCAAAAACGGCAACGCGAAGGAATTGTGGAAGCTTAAAAAGCTGGTAAACATTTAGGGCGACCTACTGCTACTTTTACAGATCGATTTATAGAGACATACCAACAATTTAAAGCTGGCAACATAACAGCTGTTAAAGCTATTGAACTTTCCAATATAGGGAAAAGTACATTCTATAGATTGTTAAAAAAATATGAAGAGGGCAAATAGCAGACTTAATCCATGATAAGAAAGAAGTTTATTTCAGGTCAAAATTGAGGTTAACAAAGTTACTTTATGCAGAAGAGTATATTAACCATGTTTATTCTACTGTAAATACATGATCGAAAAACAAACTGTTGTTCTGATTGTAAAATATCCATAAAAAACGCCATTCTTTCCAATGATTCTATGAAAAGGATGGTGTTTTTCCCGTATGAGTTCCATTATTTTTTAGTTTAATACTATAAATTCACCCTATAACGTAAACGTTTATGTAAAAGAGCAAACAAACCCTTAATTTGCAAGGTTTAGCATGTAGCCAACAGTAAACGTTTACGTAAAGGGACGATAAATACGGAATTTTCCGTAAGTATCTTTTAAAGGGATTTCACAGTCCCTCTTTCAATAATTCGGTCAAAAATGGTGTAATTTATCTCTCTTTAATAATAATATAGAACACCTTATCGATCAGTAGGAAATCGGTGGTGAGATATTTGTAATATAAGACACCATCCTGGTGATGGAAACGGTTTCCCGAAAGGGGCTTTAGAATCATAATAGGCTTATAAGTAGATAAGGGGGAAGCAAATGAAGAAATCAAACAGTTTAATTTATTACTATAGTTTTTATATCCTTTTGTAAGCGGTACATTTCCACTTCAAGTTGATTACCGTCAATTTATTCTGTTAGATCTGAAGTTAGTAATCTCGTTAAATGATTTGAAAAAAATGGATTTGGAGGAAACAATCATGAAGAAAATTATTTCAATTGCCGCTGTAACCATGATATCATTCGGAATTTTGGCAGGTTGTTCAGTAGGCTCAAACTCCTCGGAAGATTCACAAACAAAAACCGTGGCAAATAAAGAGGAACTAAAACCTTTCGGTAAATATAAGGAAACTGTTACTTATACCGTTGGAAAGGCTACTCCAGGTATTGCCAAATTACCTCCTGGGCAAACGTATGAAGACAATGCTTATACAAGTTACTTAAAGGAAACGCTTAATATTCAAAGTAAAAATAAGTTTGAAGCTCAAGATGGAGATGCGTACAAGCAGAAGGTTTCAATGGCAGTTGCGTCAGGAGATATACCTGATATTATGGCTGTTGATGCGACAACATTACGTCAATTGGTCGACAATGACTTGGTTGCAAATTTATCAGATGTTTATAAATCAAGTGCATCTGATTATGTTAAAAAAATGTATGATTCCTACGATGGTCGTGCATTAGAAGCAGCGACAATTGATGGGAAATTAATGGCATTACCTTCTACTTCTAATGCTAATATTCCAACTATGCTTTGGTTACGTAAAGATTGGTTGGATAAGCTTGGTTTAGAAGGACCTAAGACTGTTGATGATATGGAAAAAGTTATAACAGAATTTATTCAAAAAGATCCGGGTGGAAACGGTAAAGGAAAAACGGTTGGTTTAGCATTATCTCCTAGTATTGGAGGGATGTATGGATCTTTGTTCCAAGCTGATAATATCCTTCAAACCTATAATTCTTTCCCTCGTCAATGGATTGAACAAGATGGCAAGGTAGTGTATGGATCTATTACCGATGAAACCAAACAAGGATTAGGTAAACTAGCAGATTGGTACAAAAAAGGTCTGATTGATCCACAGTTAGCTGTCCGTAAAAGCATTGAAGATTTAATTATTGGTGGTCAAACTGGTGCATACTTTGGTCCTTGGTGGACACCAGACTATCCATTGAACTCTGCAAAACAGAAGAATCCTTTGGCAGATTGGGCACCCTACATTATCTCTAAAGATGGTAGCGGTACAATCACAGCTTATACACAAAATCCTGCCTCTGAATTCTATGTGGTAAGAAAAGGTTTTAAACATCCAGAAGTTCTACCAAAATTAGTTAATGCATTAGATGATAAGTTACGCCAAGAAGATAGAAATTATCAGCCTGTCGTAGATTTTATTAAATTTGGCGGTGACCGTGGGGCACCAGTAAATATCATGGTTAACTTTAATGATGCAACCGCACAAATGTATCAAAATATTAATGCAGCAATTGAAGGTAAGAAACAACCAAATACCTTATCGCTTGATGATCAATCATCTTATCAAAAGATCACAGGTTATTTAAAAGAACCCGCGAAATCAGATGCAAACCAATGGAGTGCCTATAAATCTAGAATGGTAGCTGGAAAGTTAATGTCTGAAACTATGATTAATGAAGTAGATCCTGTTTTCTTTGGTCAGACCAAGAGTATGAAATTGAAATGGGCAAACTTAACGAAATTAGAGGATGAAGCATTCTTGAAGATTGTGACTGGAGAAAAGGACTTAGATTATTTCGACAAGTTTGTTGAAAACTGGAAGAAAACAGGTGGCAGTGATATTACAAAAGAAGTATCTGATGCCATTAAAGAAAAATAAAACCAAATGGGTACAAATGTAAAATTTGTACCCATTTATACAATTTATACTTGAAAGAAGGTAGCATGCGAAATGAAAAAACGTGGAGGGCAACTGGAGTATCATCTCTTGATGGCACCGGGCATGATTTTTTTAATTATTTTCAGTTTTATACCAATGTTTGGGATTATCATGGCGTTTGAAGATTATGTCCCTGCTAAAGGTATTTTAGGATCAGACTGGGTCGGTTTGGAAAACTTTAAATACATGCTGGAAATTCCGGATAGTATGAAGATATTAAGGAATACCGTTGTGATTGCGGTTGGTAAGATTGTTCTAGGAACGCTGGTACCTATTATTTTTGCTCTATTGCTAAACGAAATTAGATTAAAATGGGCGAAAAAATCCATCCAAACCATTGTTTATTTACCTAACTTCTTATCTTGGGCGATCTTGGCTGCAGTATTCATTAACATCTTTGACTACCATGGACCAGTGAATAACTTTTTACAGGCACTAGGACATGACCCGATTTTGTTTCTAGGAAGCAATGAGTGGTTTAGAAGTATCATTATATCAACTGATGTGTGGAAAGGCTTTGGTTATGGCGCGATTGTTTATTTAGCCGCATTAACAGGGATTGACCCTGGTCTTTATGAGGCATCTTCAATTGATGGTGCTAATCGCTATAAGCAATTACTGCATGTCACTTTACCAGGAATTTTGCCAACTATTATGCTGATTACAGCACTGAATTTGGGGAATATTCTAAACGCTGGTTTTGACCAAATCTTTGCCTTATATAATCCTATTGTGTATGAAACCGGGGATGTTATTGACACTTATGTGTATCGTGTAGGTCTGTTAGGACAACAATACAGTTTTGCAACGGCAATTGGCTTATTGAAATCAATCGTAAGTTGCGTATTAATTTTATCAGCTAACCAATTGTCCAAGAAACTTGCAAACATGCGGATCTTTTAAAAGGGGAGAAAGAGTCAATGAAATCAAAAACAGTTGGCAGTCAATTTGCCGTTGTATGGGGGAAACAGTCGATAAAATCCAAACGTTCTAAACCCTTTGGAAGTCGGATTGCCGATTTATTTATTTGGGCAATCCTATTGCTGATGACGGCCCTATGTGTATTACCATTACTTAATATGGTATCTATTTCTTTTAGTGACAGAGTTGCGGCTCAAGCAAATGAGGTTGGCTTGTTGCCAGTAAATTTCAATGTAAGTGCTTATCAGGTCTTACTTGGAGATGCACAATTTTGGCGTTCCTTTATGATTTCTGTGGAAAGAGTTGTTTTAGGGACTTCTTTGAACATGTTGTTAACGATTTTAATGGCCTATCCGTTGTCTAAAAATAAACGGGAATTTGGTGCACGCAATATTTATATGAATCTTTTGATTTTCGCGATGCTCTTTTCCGGTGGGATGATTCCAACGTTCCTAGTTGTAAAGAACTTAGGTTTGATTGATTCTATTTGGTCACTTATTTTACCGGGGGCAGTGCCAATTTTTAACGTTATTTTATTAATGAACTTTTTCAAGAGTATTCCAGGTTCGTTGGAAGAAGCCGCTATTATGGATGGTGCGACAAAATTAAAAGTTTTGTTTAAAGTTTACTTGCCCATTTCACTGCCGGCTTTGGCAACTATTTCACTTTTTTCTATTGTAGGGCATTGGAATGATTATTTTAGTGGTTTGCTTTACATTAACAAAGCTGCTAACTATCCGCTGCAAACGTATATTCAACAATTGAACATTGATGTTACTAAAATTACGGATGTGTCGCAATTAAAAGCTGTTGCGGCCATTTCAAACCAAACACTGAATGCAGCTAAGATTGTGGTCTCTACGATACCAGTGTTATTAATCTATCCGTTTTTGCAAAAATATTTTACAAGTGGGTTAGTGATCGGTTCTGTTAAAGAATAGGTATAATATCCTATTTGTGTTTAGGAGGATACAAAATGAACTTGTTTAAATACAGTGATCAGTTGATGAAGGGGCTCTATATGATTCTAAAACTGACGGGTATTTGGTGGCTATTTAATCTTCCATATGTTTTTTTAGGGGTGACTCTTTTGGGGGCACCCGATGTAACCAGTGTACACACGATGGTCATCGTCGGTATAGTTCTGTTACCCTTTGTTGCAGTACCGACAACGGTAGCTACCTTGGCTTTGGCAAGAAGATATGTGAAGGGTGAAGACGGGTTTCCATTCCTTAAAATATTCTGGAATTATTACAAAAGAGAGTATGTAAAAAGTATGGTTTTAGGCTGTCTTAATGCCACTGCGTTGATCGTTTTTTATCTATCACTAAGGTATTATTCAGGGCTGTCCTCACTATTGGCAATTGTCTTTTACGTATTAGTCATTGTGACACCATTTTTCTTTTTATTTGTATACAGTTTCCTTGTTGATCAGGAACTGCCTTTGAAGGCGTATCTGACTAATGCCATGTATCTATTGTTCCTGCATCCTTTGAATACAGTTCTGATGATTCTTGATGCAGTAGTCGCAGCTTATATCATGTGGATGATGTTTCCTCCTTTACTACTCTTTATTCTACCAGGATTAGTAGCTCTGATTGTTACTTATTTTTATCAAAAGAGTATGGGGAATGAAATCAGAAAAAGGCGATCAGTTCATATTCTTAATGCCAATTCATTAAAAGGAAGCTGAAAAAAGCGTTTTGTCCATTCTGACCATGGAAACAAAACAGTAAAGGCAAATCCGTGAAAGTATAAAATAACTTGAACCATTCCAGGTGAATAGGTAACATGAAATACAGATGTATGACGTAAAGAAGGGGATTTCACTGATGAAGAAGATGCAGGTAAACAAGTTTTCAACAAAGGTCATCATAGCCATATTCATTAGTATATTGATTCCTAGTTCGTTCATCAGTGTGTTCTATTTTATTTCTTCATCTAACATTGTGAAAGAGAATGTAAGAGAATCTTCACTTCAAACAGCTAAACAGGCTGCTGACTCCCTATCTTTCGTTTTATCAGTAGGAAGTGATATGTCGGATCTTCTATACAGTAATAAGCAGCTTCAGAATATTGTCAAAATGGATGAGGATCCCGTGCTCTCTTCGATAGATAAAGAGCAGAATGGTGCCGAATTGACTTCATTTTTAAACTCACAAATTTATTCGAGTTCCTTTGTCAGAATCCTCTATATTTTAAAGGATGAAGGAACAAGCTGGGGAAGCGGTTCCTTTTCTTATGTCAAATTGGGCAGATATCGACTCCATGATTTCAACTGGATCCAGGAATCGATAAAGAAAGACGGCGATCTGGTTTGGCAGGGGCTTCAATATGATCTTTTTAGCGGGGCCGGTGAGAATACCGAACTTGTTCTGCCTGTCACTAGGGAAATGAAAGACCTTGATACTATGGAAAATATCGCTTTTATTCAGGTGAATTTGGATGGAAGGTCCATTTTGAATAAAATCGAACAGTTGAAGCTAGGCAAAACGGGACATTTTTTCGTTGTAGATGATCAGGGGCGAATCATGATTGATTCCAATATGGATAAAATCAACAAGCAGATTGAAAATCCCGATTTACACAAGCACATCCGAAATAATAAGGTTGATGAATTTGAATATAAAGAGAATGGGGATTTCTTTTATGGAGTGAAACAACCGCTTTCAAATGGCTGGAACATTGTGGGTATTGTTCCGATTGACGAAATCACTGGTGAACTGGCAAAGGTACAGCGAATTACGATTCTCTCCTCCATCTTGTTTACTCTGTTTGCTGTTGTATTTGGTTTGTTCGCAGCCAATAAAGTGACAAAGCCGATTATGACTCTGACGGAGCATATGAGGCAGGTTGGGAATGGGAATTTTAAAGTCCGAACCCATATTAAATCAAATGATGAAATTGGTTTGATGAGTGACACCTTTAATCAAATGACGAAACAAGTTGACCAGTTGATGGAACAGGTAAAAGAGGAACAAAGCCTTAAGACAGAAGCGGAACTTCGGGCGATTAAACATCGAATCAATCCTCATTTTCTGTTTAATACATTAAGTACGATTCGCTGGCTTGTAAAATTCAAGCAAACAGAAAAGGCAAATACAGCTTTATCTGCTTTAAGCCAGTTACTTGAAGTAAGCATGGGGAAAAGTGGTACCTTTGTAACGCTTCAGCAAGAGTTAGAAATCATTGAAAGATTCCTTGTTATATTACAAATTCGGTACGAGCAGTCCTTCCACCTGAAACTGGATATGGAAGCTGAGACAGAAGGGTTTATAATTCCAAGAATGCTTATTCAGCCTATAGTTGAAAATGCAGTTTTTCATGGCTTAGTCCCTACAGGAAAATCAGGGGTGATATCCATGAAAGCTTATTCCATTGGCAAGGGTGTAAAAATCGAAATCCAGGATAATGGAGTCGGGATCACCAAAGAAAGATTAGACCAAATCTTGCCATCGGAAGAATCCAAAAATTCTTTCATAGGAATCGGGTTAAATCATGTGTATGATTCGGTACGGCTTTATTTTTCGCTTGCATCAAGCGTGGATATTAAAAGCGGAGATCACGGAACGCTGGTTACATTAGAATTATTCCCGAAGGATGGAGGTGAAAATAATGTATAACGTAATGATTGTAGATGATGAACCAGTCATTCGGTTTGGTTTAAAGGCTTCTGTTGATTGGGCCGTGGAGGGCCTCCATTATCTGGGGGATTATCCGAATGGAGAGGAAGCCCTCAAAGCGGCTGAGGGTCGACTAGTTGATTTGTTAATCACGGATATCAAAATGCCTGTCATGGATGGCATCACTTTAATGAAGAAAATGCTTCAGCGGTTGCCTAATTTAAAAGTAATTTTAGTCAGTAGTTATACCGATTTTGACTATGTTCGGGAAGGTTTAAAGCTTGGCGCCGTGGATTATGTTTTGAAACCAACATTGGAACCTGAAGAATTTGTGAAACTTATCCAAAAAACTGTGGAAATGATAAAAAAAGAGCGGCTAGTTGAAGAGAAACTACAGTTGGCCAATCAGACCACTTTTTTAAGTGAACGTAAAAAACTAGAACAAGCCATCAAAAAAGTCATTCTTGAGGATTCTAATCTTAATGAGCTTCATCAGAAATTCGGGTGGCTGCAAGAGCCCTTCCTTATGTTAACAATGAGCCTAAATCATGTGGATAAGCTGGAGGAACAGCATGGCTTTTTATTTAAGACAATGCTATTGGAAGACGTCCAAAATTATTTCTACAAGAATATAGACGAAGGAATATGTTTTCCAGTTAATGAGAACCAAATGCTTTTCTTACTATACACGTCATTAGATCCGTATGCTAACATAGAAAAATTGAAAAAGGAAATTGAGCTCGAAACAAGCTCCAGCTTTACTGTTGGTTTTGAGGTAATTCGAGATCTATCTTTTGTAAAGCAAGGATTTAAAAGAAGTGGCTCAGCACGCGAACGAAGATTTTTTAATCCAGGTGCATCCATTTTCCGATATGAGCAGTTTCCTGAGGGAAAATTGCCTCCTTTAGATACGGCTTCGCTTCACCAGATTTTATTGCCCTATGATAAACAAAGTCTTGCAGATTTCCTCTGTAGAAGATTTCAAGAATGGGAATCGGTGGTTATTTCCCCAGTCGACATTAAAAACGATGCGTGTGAGATTATTAGATATTTATTTATAAAGCAATTGAATGCTGATGAATTAATGGAAAAATACGAGCAGTTAAAAAAGATTGAAACGCTCGATGAATTAAAAAAGACCTTGTTGTTGCAAATAAGAGAGTATTCAGAGTTAATTCAATATAGTAAGCAACACCCACAAGGTGAAAATGTGATCATGAAAAAAGCACTGGAGTTTATTCATGATCATTATACGGAAGAACTGACATTGCAACTCGTTTCAAGTCATGTCCATATCAGCCGTAATTATTTTAGTGTCTTGTTTAAAAGGCTTGTCGGTCAGAATTTTATCGACTATGTCATGGATTTACGTGTCCGGAAGGCAAAAGAATTATTGGAAAATACTTCATTAAAGGTGTATGAAGTGGCGGAACAATCTGGGTTTAAGGATGTAAAGTATTTTAGCAAGCTTTTTAAGAAATTAATGGGCTCTTCTCCCATTGATTTCCGGACGAAGAATCAGAGTCCATAATAATGTTGCAGCTATGAACATACCTGTTGTGGAAGGGGGATGATGGCTTTGAACAGATGGCTTTTGGCTATTGTCTTAGCAGGATTGGTTTTAATCTCAGGATGTAATAATCAATCGATTATAGATGGCGATCATTCTCTTCAGAAACCTGATAACAAAAAAGAAGAGATTATTGTCTGGCATACCTATAGTGAAGAAGAAACCGCAGTTTTTGAAAACGAGGTCATTCCCCTATTTGAAAAACAACATCCTAATCTTGATGTAAAGCCTGTCCGCCAGCCCTATGGTGAACAGTTGAAGTGGACTCTTCTTGCTAGAGCTTCTGCCAAGAAGCCACCTGATGTCGTACGGATGGATATTTCCTGGGTTCCATTTTTCGCTAAAATGGGACAAATCTCTTCTGTTAGTGATTTCAAGGATTTTCACTTTGTAAAGGAAGGTTTACTGGAAACTCCGTTAAAATCGAATCTTTTTAACGGAAAATATTATGGCCTTCCTCTTAATACCAATACGAAGGCTGCCATTTACAATCGCGAGTTGCTGAAGGACGCTGGATACACCAGGCCTCCAGGAAATATGGATGAACTACTGGATTTAATCGTTAATCACCATTACCAACTAGGCCTGACTGGATATACAACATGGGAAAGTCTGCCGTACTTTTATGGGTTCGGCGGGACACTATTAAGTCCTGATCATACAAAGGCAGATGGATTTTTAAACAGCCCAAAAAGTATTCAAGCGGTTGAGAAATTACAGATCCTCTATAACTCCTCGGGAAAAACGGATACGTGGCAGGGAGTCGTTGATGGAAAGTATTTTATGATTGATGAAGGCCCTTGGTTCTATAGTGTCCAAACTCCTCAAAAGCTGGAAGAAATTACCGAGAATACTATCTCTGCTCCGTTTCCCGTTACAAATGGAAAAGGGTCTGTGCTTGGCGGGGAAAACCTTGTTATCATGAAAGGGGCTAGGAATCTAGAAGCGAGTTGGACGTTTATTAAATGGATGGCTAGTCCGGAACCACAAAAGCTTCTAATGAAAACCGGCTTAATGCCTACGGTAAAAGGAATCAAAATAAAAGAGTCGACTATGGAATCAGGCTACTTAAGCAGTTATATTGAAGGTCTTGAGAATTCCTTTTCACTACCGCCTGTGGTTAATTGGGCCGAGATTGAAGAAATTTATATAAAATATTTAAGAATGATAATCCTAGAACAAATCGGTGTAAAAGAAGGATTGTCGCTTGCAGCAAAGGAAATTGATAGCTTACTTTTGAAAGAGAAAGGAAGATAAAAAATGGAGAAACAATGGTGGAAAGAAAGTGTTGTGTATCAAATTTATCCGCGAAGCTTTATGGATAGCAATGGAGACGGAATCGGTGATCTTCGTGGAATTATTTCAAAGCTTGATTATTTAAATGAATTGGGAGTTGATGTGATCTGGCTGTCGCCAGTTTACAAGTCGCCAAATGATGATAATGGTTATGATATTAGTGATTACCAAGATATCATGGATGAGTTTGGATCAATGGTAGATATGGACGAATTATTAAAACAGATACATGACCGCGGAATGAAGTTGATGATGGATCTCGTAGTAAATCATTCATCAGATGAGCACCACTGGTTTGTCGAGTCCCGTAAATCGAAGGATAATCCGTATCGTGACTATTATATTTGGCGGCAGGGAAAGGAGGGGACAGAACCAAATAACTGGACCTCTTTTTTCAGCGGTTCGGCGTGGCAATATGATGAAGCAACCGAAGAATATTTCCTTCATCTTTTTAGTAAAAAACAGCCGGACCTGAACTGGGATAATCCAACCTTAAGAAAAGAAATTTATGACATGATGAAATGGTGGCTGGATAAAGGAATTGATGGTTTCCGAATGGATGTTATTAACTTGATTTCCAAAGTAGATGGACTCCCAAGTGCTCCTGGAGGGAAACAGTACGACTGGGGCGGCGATTTCTTCATGAACGGTCCGCGTGTCCATGAGTACCTGCAGGAAATGAATCGTGAAGTTCTATCGAAATATGACATCATGACAGTGGGTGAAAGTCCGGGTGCATCTACTGATGATGCCGTAAAATATGCTAACAATGAAGGTACAGAATTGAATATGATTTTCACCTTTGAGCACATGGATTTAGATTCAGGTCCTGGCGGCAAATGGAATGTAAAACCATGGAAGTTGGCCGATCTGAAGGACGTCATGTCAAAATGGCAGAACGATCTGGACGGCAAGGGGTGGAACAGTCTTTATTTAAATAACCATGATCAGCCGCGGATGGTTTCCCGATTCGGAAATGACAAGGAATACAGGGGTGAATCAGGTAAAATGCTCGGAACATTCCTTCATATGATGAAAGGAACCCCATACATCTATCAAGGTGAAGAGTTTGGAATGACAAACGTCCGTTTTGAAAATTTGGAAGATTACAATGATATTGAAATCCACAATATGTATAGGGAAACAGTGGTAAAAGGCGATGCAGACCACAATACAATAATGGAGGCAATCTATAAAAAGGGCCGCGACAATGCAAGAACGCCAATGCAATGGGATAGTAGTGAAAATGGAGGTTTTACAACAGGTATTCCGTGGCTAAAGTTGAATCCGAATTATAAGGAAATCAATGCGGCAAAAGCTATTGCTGATCCAGACTCCATCTTTCATTACTATCAGCAGCTTATTAAGCTGCGTAAAGAAAACGAAATAATTGTATATGGAAAATATGAGTTGATTTTGCAAGACGATGAAAAGATTTATGCATATACGCGAACGTTAGATAATGAAAAATTAGTTGTTTTGTGCAATTTCTCTGCTGAGGAATCGCCATTTGAATTGCCAAAAGATTTTGAGCTTGATACAGCTGAGTTGTTAATTGGCAACTATAAAGTTGAGCCAGGAGATACTGTTAATTTATTTATTTTGAAGCCTTATGAAGCTAGGGTATATTTGCTTAAATAATGTATATTTGTTTTGCCCTGTCTTAATTGGCAGGGTCTTTTTTGGGGAGGGGAAGGACAATTTTAATAGAAATTTGTACAGTTTTTTTTGTTCCTATAAAACTCAGTCTATTTTGGTGTTTTTTATCTCTCAACTAGTAATAATAAAACACTCCCTCTAACAGACTTCTATTTTTCATGAACAAAATATAAGACACCAACAAAGTAATGTGAACGGTTTCAAATTTTCGTAATCTAAATGAAAATGAACCTAACATACTTTTCCGAAAGGAGATACAAGATTAGTTTTGACGAACGCTTCCATAAATCTTAAGAAACTAAGGAGGAAAGCATGAAAATTTTCAAACGTAAACGAAAAAAGTTATCACTTGTCAGTTTAGTAGCATTAAATTTGGCATTAACGTCGGTGCCGTTTACACCAGTGATCAAAGCTCACGCCACTAGCGAGCAAATATCTCAGGCAACTAAAAAGCAACTACCTGCAGAACCTATTCAAGCATTTTTGGTAGACAAAGCACGTTATAATCCGGGAGAAAAAGTAACGATGTCGCTGTTGTTTGATTCATCCCAAGAGTGGAAAGGCACGCTTAATTTGGAAGTCTATCATTTAAATGAGAAGGTCGCGGAAGGTAAGAAAAATATTCAGGTCAAGAAGGATCTAAAGGGAGTGGAAATCGTATGGACACCTTCTGCTGAAGACTTTCGAGGCTATCTGGTAAAAGCATCCATTGAGGGTTCCAATCAAGTTCTTACAGCAGCAATTGATGTCTCCAGTGATTGGACTCATTATCCACGGTACGGCTATACAACGGAGTTTCCTAAAGAGACAACAGCTGAAAGTGATAAGAAGATGAAGCAGCTTACACAAGAATACTATTTAAATGGATTTCAATTTTATGATTGGATGTGGCGGCACGATGTATCTGTTTATTCCAAAACGGATAGCAGCGGGAAACCACTTTTAGACGAAAAAGGAAATTTTATTACACAAGAGATCGGACCGAATACTGCTTATAATGATTTATTAGGCCGTAATCTTTTTCCGTTGTCCATAAAACAGCAAGTTCAAGCAGCGCAAAAATATAATGCAGCAGCCTTAGCTTACCAAATGAATTATGCAGCTAGGGAAAATTACGAGGATTTTGGAGTGAAAAAAGAATGGGGGCTGTATCGGAAGAATGCTCAATTCCCAAATCCTAAACTTGCTGATCAGGAAGGTTTTTTCTTTGACTGGGCGAATACGGGGCTATACCTACAGGATCCAGGCAATCCACTATGGCAAAAATACATTAACAAAGAGTTTACTAGAAGTGTAAACGAATTTGGCTTTGACGGCATACACCTAGATCAGTGGGGCGCGAATGATAATGATTACTTATATGATTACAGTGGTGAGAAACGTTATTTTTCAAAGGACTATGATTCTCTGATTAATTCAGTAAAAGATTCTCTTGAAAAGAATGATAATAAGAAAAATTTTGTTACCTTCAATATGGTTGGTGGAAATGAAGGTTACAAGGATGTTCCGATTCCATCTACAAACACAGATTTTGATTATAGTGAAATTTGGCAGGATAAAGACAACTATCGAGATTTAGTAAAAGTAGTTGAGGAAACCCGTAAGACAAATGGTGGAAAAGCTGTTGTCATTGCTGGATATATGAATTATAAGCAGGCTACCGGTGACCACTATGAGGTGGCAAATGTGAAAGGTGTTCCTAAATCAGAGCAATTCGTATCGCGTATTCAAAAAACTCCTGGTTGGGTTGGGGACTTTGGAAAAAAAGACGAAGATCAAATTATATGGACAGTAGATGTTCCTGATGCAGGAACCTACAATGTTTCTCTTAAATACGGACATGATAATGGCGATAGCCCTGAAGGGAAATTATCTCTCAATAATCAAATCGTTAATAATGCGATAACTTTTAATGAAAAAACAGGATGGGGAAATCCTGTGGCGATTAAAAATTTATCATTAGATTTAGAAAAAGGAACAAATCAAATAAAACTTCAACTCAATACTAATGATCTTTGGTTAAACGTAGATAGTATAGTTGTTAAAAAGGATTTGTTTGAAAAAGAATATGAGGCAGAAGATGCGGAACTAATCAGTTGTAAAGTAGATAAAATTGGACATGTATATAACTTTGATACAGACGGAGACTTTATTAAATTTACAGTGAATGAAGACCAGGCAGGAACATACCCAATTAAATTTGGATATGGTGTTGAAAGCGTGGCGGTAAATCGTCATATGTATGTCAATAATGAACTCGCATTTGATTCTATTAAGTTCGAACCTACTGGTGGCTGGGAATCTTTTAAAAATTCTAAAGAAATTCAAGTGCCGTTAAAAGCAGGAGAAAACAAAGTTGTTCTAAAAGTAGAAGGAGCCAACGATACAGGGGGGAAAGTTGATTACATGATGGTTGGGGATACGCGATTTCAAGCTGAAAGAGCAGAAATCGGCTGGGAGCCAACACGGCAACCAATTATGGAAAAATCAACTAATTCTATAAGTAACTTTAAACAACAGGGAGATTATGTATCTTTTAAAGTAGATGCTGATGAGTCAAAAGAATATCCAATCTCCGTTGCGTATAAAAATGCTGGCAGCTTAACACAACGAAGCTTTTTCGTTAATGGTAAAAAAGCTGGAGTGGTTAACTTCTCCAAAACAAGCGGGGATGGCTGGAATAAAGTTGAAATTCCAATCTATCTATATAAAGGAACAAATGAGATACAACTAAAGATGGAAGGACAAACCGCTGAAACAGGAATAGAAGTCGACAATTTTGAAGTGAATAATAGAGTGATAGAAGCTGAACAAGCCAACCTTGGATGGAATCCTTTTGTGGAAAGAACTAGTAGTGTTGCTGTTTCTCCTGGTAAGACTGATAACTTTGGAAGCGCAGGTCAACGTGCTATTTTCACAGTCAATATTCAAGGGGAAACTGATACACTAAGATTTAAATATAAAACAGGTAATAATCCAAAAGTAAATATCTATGTCGACGGAAAATTAATTCCAGCAAACAACAGTTATGTTGATGGAAAAACAGTTTCCGAAAATATATTTTCCAGTACACCAGGTGGTTGGGATGGTGCGATGGTTGAGAAGTCGATAAAAGCAACTGTCCCTGCTGGTCAGCATGAGGTTGTGTTTGAACTGGCTTCAAATGGTGAGTATATCAATTTAGATAGTTTACTGGTTGGTGATGAAGAATATCAAGTCGAAGAAGCAGCATTTGCGCCGGAGGGTAATGGAATTACAACTTCAATAGGAAATGTGTATGATTTTAATGATGATGGGGATTTCTTAACTTTTGAGGTAAATGCTCCACATACAGGAAACTTTGATTTAGTCTGGAGATATAACAATGACTCTTCATCGAAAAGAACTGCAAATCGTTCTGTCTATGTAAATGATGAGAAAATGAAAAACATTAGCTTTACTTATAGTAACAGTTGGAAAGATGAAACCATGACTGGAATTCCTTTGAAAGAAGGAAAAAATAAGATAACCATTAGAGTGGAAAATCTCGATGATGACGGGGTGAAGTTGGATTATTTGCAAATAGGAAGTAAAAAATTTCAAGCAGAATCTACCAATTCTCTTCCTCCAATGCATATCTACAAAGATACATTGTTAAATTTCGGGCATGCTGGGGACGAAGTAACGTTTGACGTAAATTTAGCTCAAAAGGGAGAGACTAGTTTTATCTTCACTTATGCTAATGCAGGAGCAGATACAGTAAGGGGAATTTATGTAGATGGAAAACCGATATTAGATGACAATGGGAAACCTTATACGGTTGTATTTAAGAGTACAGGAAGTAAGGATTCCTATAGTGAGGATGGATACGTTGTTTTACCAGGTTTAGACTCAGGGAAACATAAAATAACATTGAAACAAGAGGAAGAGCAAAAAGGATCTATTGATTTACGCAGAATGACAGTAGGCCTATTTGATGAACCATCTGTACGTTTAATGGATGCGGGATTAGCAGCTCTGGGTGCAACACATATTGAATTGGGTACTGCTGAAAAATATGAAGAAGGACCTAACATGTTGGCCCATGAATATTATCCAAATCGTAGCAAAAAAATGACAAGTCCTCTCAAAGGATCGATGAAGGATTACTATAAGTTCTTCGCTGCTTACGAAAATCTTCTGTTTGATAGTAAAGAGACGGATCGATTGATAAAGGTGGAAGAAAAAGGGCAGCCACTTAAAGTTAGCAGAAATGGAGAGAAAAATACCATTTGGTCAATTGTCAGGGAAAATAGGAATAATAAAGGATTTGAGGATTACGATGTTGTTCATCTTATCAATCTCTTAAATAATGATTCAAACTGGAGAAATGCCGCTTTAACACCGAATAAGTATAATGATATAACGGTACGCTATCCGATTGGAAAGAGCCACCAAGAACTGCCTGACTTAAAAGTTTATACGGCAAGCCCGGATGCAGATCAGGGACAATTAAAAGAAATTCAATATAAATGGGAGAATAAAGAGATAGTTATTACTCTTCCAAGTCTGGAATATTGGGAAATGATTGTCATTGACCGCGACGGAACTGAAAATATAAAACCGACGAAAATAAAATAGTTAAAGAGATAAGTAATAGAGTTATAGAACTTTGATGGAACGCATTGAATCCTCAATGCGTTTCATCTTTATTTAGGTGTAGTCTAGTAGGACTAAGCCGCGGAATACCGTTTGAAAGCTTTAAAATCAGCATAGATTAATTTATAAAAAATGTTGCTACCTGTAGAAATAAAAAAGAGATATAAATAAAACTAAGTAGATTTCAAGGGCTTTTTTGGAACGCTGAAGTAGGAGAATCACAAATATAATGCAGAAAAAGAGTGATGGGTATGAATGGTTAGTTGGTGTTGATTTAGGTGGCACCACGATTAAAATGGCATTTATTAGTTTGCATGGTGAAATCATTTATAGCTGGGAGATAGATACTGACAAAAGAGAAAGGGGTCAGTTTATTCCAATAGCGATTGCAAGATCGATTGATCAAAAGTTGGAGGAATTAAATCAAACAAAAAATCGGCTAATCGGTATTGGAATCGGAGCGCCGGGGCCTGTTAATGAGGATGATGGTTCCATAGAGGTAGCTGTTAATTTGGGATGGGAGAACTTTCCTTTACAAGCTATTCTTGAGCGGGAAACATCCTTGCCAGTAGTCGTTGACAATGATGCCAATATTGCGTCAATCGGTGAAATGTGGAAAGGCGCCGGCAAAGGAGCTAAAAACTTAATCTGTGTCACATTAGGAACGGGTGTAGGAGGCGGAATTATCGTCAATGGCGAGGTTGTGCATGGTGTAAATGGAGCTGGTGGTGAAATTGGCCATATGACATCAGTTCCTAAAGACGGAGCACCTTGTAATTGCGGGAAATCGGGATGTTTGGAAACGGTAGCGTCCGCAACAGGAATTGTCCGCTTGGCAATTGAGGAATTAGCTTCTTCCAATTCTATAAGTCAATTACGAGACTATTATGAGAAGCATCAAACGATAACTGCCAAGCAAGTTTTTGATGCTGCAAACGAAGGGGATGAACTCGCCAAGCGAGTCATTCATCAGGTTGCCTACCATTTAGGATTGGCGCTGGCGAATTTGGCCAATGGCTTAAATCCTGAAAAAATTGTCATTGGAGGCGGCGTTTCAAAAGCAGGCGACACATTGTTGAAACCTTTAAAAGAAGAATTTTTTCCGTTTGCTTTTCTAAGAGTGGCCCAAGGTTTAGAGATTGTTACTGCCACACTAGGCAATGATGCAGGGGTAATTGGAGGAGCATGGTTGGCGAAAGAGAAACTAATTAATTAGTCTAAACTCCAATATGTCCAATGATTAGTCGGGATAAATGGGGGGTGGTTTTATTGAAATCAAAGGAAGAAACCCTTATAGATTTAAAAAGAGAATTACTTCGGATTGGTTCAACTAACCAGAGAGATTATGATTTGTTGAAGAGAAAAGGGCAAGTTTTAAGTACAACCATTTGTCGAAGATTAAAATTATGTTGGCCAAGGGTTGTCGAGAAAACAGGGCTAATATCTTCAAAGAGATAATGGTACAATCGTCCGTATTCTTTTTTATTGTTTACGCTTTAACTGGTGAATATGAAAATAGACATAAAAAGGAAATGACGAGGAATTTGGATTTTTATCATTCAAAACCTCGTCATATTTTTCTTTATTTTGTTCAATTAAGTAATCTTAATAAAAAATTGACAGGGTTGAGGTCATTTACAATAACGCAGATTAATGGTCAATTTCGTAATATGTAAACAGTAAAAATTAATAAAGTAAATAAAATCATCTGCAGACCACTTAAAACAGGATCTGCAGATGATGTTGGTAACATAGGGTTTGGTGCCGAATAGAAATAAAGTGGTAACATTTTGGTCACGAACTCAAAATAACTAACGATAATAATTAATAACAAAATTAATAAAAATGACGTAAAACCCTTTAAGAATAAGGATTGCTATAACTATTGATACTTAAAAATAACTTTAAATAACACTTTCCCTCTAACTTCAAAACTGCTTGAGACCTGCGTGCCAGGTCTGGTGGGTTCGATTCCCACGCAGTCCCGCCAACCAATCCAGTAATATCAATAGTTTCGACTGTTTTTAAGCTAAGTTTTTACCGCTGTTTAAACAGTGATTTGAAAGTGAAAAGTCACCAGTATTTTTTCTGAAAATTAAATAGTACTAGTGCGACTGATTTAGGGTGTACAAGTGTGTCAAATCCACCAATTTCTCAATGAAAGGTGGATTTTTTTATGCAAACCGTTAGGAAAACTCAGTAAAAAGGTTCAAGAAGTACTCAGAATATTAAACGGTTCAAACATACTGAACAAAAGATGACTCTGTTTGAAATGTTTGAGCGATTTTTGGCATTTAAACAAACTGAGGGATTGCCAAAACCTTCAATCCAAGGCTATTATGAACATTTTCATTATCTCAATGATTACTTGGGAGGAGATGTTCCTAATGAAGTTACTGTTGAGTTGTTTCGAAATTATATTGGCTATATGCTTAATGACCAAGGTTTAAAACTAACTACTGTTAATGTACGTATCAGAATAAATCGTGCTTTCTTGCGACATTGTTATCAAGACACGGTAATTGGCAGTACCAAAACTCATTCCCTAAAACAAAGTAACATTTTTTTAACCAAACACCGTTTTTAGTACTAAATATAGGGAGCAGACAAGGTAGATACAAAGCAAGATAGGAATTTTATGTAAATGATCTGACTGACTACAGCAGTAACCCTGTGATTGGTCCCTTATGTGGGAGATGGACGTCACCGAAGGTATCGATCAGAGACTGCGGACATACTGCGGTTCATTGCGGAAGGGTTCAACTGCAACCTAACCGCAATGGAGATTGAGGAAGAAACCGCAGTGACAACCGCAGCAGCGCAGCAGCAGTCTAATCAACAGACGATATCCGTTCAGGTAAAGATAGGAGAACAATTTCAAGAACTCATGAAACAGACCCAAGCTGCTAAACAGATAATGGTCGAACAAAAGGAAGAGATTATGGAGTTGCGGAAGGCCGTTGCGAAACTGCGGAACCAGCAAGTTAAGCAAAAAGAGTATATTGATCATCGATTAGAGAAACGTGATGGCGAGTTAGTGAACGCGATGAAAGAGATGATGGAAATGAAAAAACAAGTTACTGTGTTAGAGGAACAGAAAGCTCAAAGGAAGTGGTGGCAATTTTGGAGATAATGTTGGGAATTAAAAAGAACAGTTCAAGACAAAATTGATTGTCTCGGATGATTTATGGACCATGCTGGATAAACAGGTACAAGCAAACAGGATCTGGGTGTTTTAGCCCGAGTTCCACTAGCTAGTGGATTCTTAAGTGGGAAATACAGACCTGGTGCAGTGTTCAAAGATAATGTAAGGAAAAGACGAGACCGGGAAGAAATGGATGAAAAGTTACGGCTAGTAGAACAAATTCAGCAGAATGAAGTTCCAGAAGGTGTGAATATGGCAGAATGGGCTTTGGCCTGGTGCTTGCAGCACCCTGCAGTGACATGTGTCATACTTGGTTGTAAAAGTGTAGAGCAAGTTGAAGTTAATGCCAGAGCAGCCGATCTAGACTTGGTAAAAGAAGATCATCCTAGTGCGGTAATTAAATAAATAAAACTTAAATCATAGCTACATAAAAAATAACCGAGGCAATTCAATTCGGATACGAAAGTCAATTTATAACCTTTATGTAAACTTGTTAAGTTACCGAGGACATGTTTGTGAATACAAACATGTCCTTTTTGTGACTGGCATGAGCGACAAATACTTAGCGGGATGTGATAATACCACTTAGTATTTTTTTATAAAATATTCACCAACAAAAGTGTAAAATAAATTAGTTGGCAAGGAGAATATCGATTTCAGCTGCTGCACGATCCAATCCTTCTTGAACGGACAACTCACCAAGGAAAATTCTGCTCATATATCCCGTATACACCTGTTCGATATTGCCCCAGTTTTTTACAGGCGGCCGTAGAAAAGCATCATCCGTAGCGTTCACATAAGGATAGAGGAAAGAATTCCGGTTCACTTTCCAAGCATCACGCGCCTTCAGATTGGTCGGTATCAATCCGGTTTGTGCCATCGTTAGCTGAGCTTTCTTTGCGGTCATCCACTTCATAAAAGTCCATGCCTCAGCTGGGTGTTTGCTCCCTTTCATGATAACCAAATGATTTCCGCCCATTATTGAAGCCGTGCCTGCATTACTCGGAAACGATACAGGAATGGTCTGCTTTAATGCGCGATCTAAGCCTTCTTTATCCAAAATTCCATAAAACCAAGGGCCTTCATCCGTCATCAGCACATTTCCGGACTTTACTTCAGTCCAGATGTCGCCGTGGTCTTTCATCCGTGAAAAATGGATGATCTTTTCCCTGTAAAGAGCCCTTAACTGCTTGACCGCTTGGACTGTCTCTTCGCTATTTAAAAACCCGGAAGACTTCGTGAAGTTCTCATTCATCAGCGATCCTCCGAGGCTGTATATATAAGGAAGCGTATCCCACGGTTCCCATCCCCCGAGTCCAATCGAATAATGGTATTTCCGTGCAAGATCAATTACTTTTTGAAACGTGGGTGGCGGCTCTGAATATCCAGCCCGTTGGAGAAGCTTCCGGTTAAAAATAGCCGATTTAACATACATATCAAGTGGCAGGGAGTAATATTGATTCTGCTCAAAGCCGACTCTCCTAGCTTCCCGTTGATATAGCCGACTGATATCTTTGTAATCGGAAAATCCGTTTAACGGTTCAAGAAGTCCTTTATGTGAAAACTCGGGTACCCAGGACAAATCGATTCGGACCACATCCGGACCCCGGTTGGAGGAGGCAAGTGAAATCAAGGTGTTCCTTAATTCGTTATTGATCGCTAGGTTTATGGAATCGACCCGAATATTCGGGTACTGCCGTTCAAAAGCCGGAATTAGCTCCTCCTCCAGTACCCGGGTTTCTTCATCGCTGTACGTGTGCCAAAAAGAAACGACAGTGACTTCGTTTCCGTGGAGTGTTTCAACCTTATTCGGATCGGAGATCAACGATTGACTCCCGCAACCGGTAGTAAATACAACAAACATTAATATTAAAATCAAACGGAAGGCCATTTCGGAATGCCTCCTTTCTTAATTGAGTTAAGAGTCTGCTGTTTGGTGTTCTTCTCTGTATTTAACCGGAGTAAATCCGGTCATTTTCTTGAACATCTTACTGAAATACTTCACATCTTTAAATCCCGCGGCTTCGGCCACTTCGTAGATATGGCAATCATACTGCGCCAAAAGCCGTTTAGCTTCCCGAATCCGCAGTTCGATTATATAATCGATAAAATTTCGGCCAGTTTGTTTTTTGAATAGAAGACTAAAATAACTTTTATTAAGATGAACGAAATCCGCCACACTCTGTAGCGTCAAGTTCTCTTTATAATGATTTTCTATATATTCTAATGCCTTTGTAATCATTTGCCCGCCATATCCGTTATTCTCCACTTTTAATACAACTGGCTTTACGATTTCCTCCAGCTGACACTTTAAAATGAACACCAATTGTTCTAAAGTTTCCGCCCTCTGAAGCTGATTAAGCTGTTCAACGAGCAATGGTCCTTCCCCCTCATACAGCTTATAACTACCGGATAGAAGACTGTATGCTTCTTCCTTTACTTTTTCCGGGGGGTGACCTCCATAATTCCATCGTTTATACGCAAATTCAACAGCGATGGAAACGGGATCTCCATTATGCAGCATTTCGTAGAAAGGAGTCCAATCGCTTTTCACTTTCCCATCCATTAATGACATTCCATTGCTATGACTGTTTTCCGGTTCGTTCATTCTATATATTCCACCTACGCCATTGAAAAATCGCTTTTGACAGGCCGTGCGGCTGTCAAAATATCCATTTAGAATGCTCTGAATTCCTTGTTCTACCGTAAAACCGATCGATGTTGAAATTCCCCATTCCAATTCTAAATACCGCTTCCACTGAAGAAGCCAATGCTTCGCTTCTCCGTCATAATCAGGAAATAAAAGAAACATGCTGTCTTCAGATACCAGTAATGCGGATCCCTCTTTTTGCTTTAAATAAAAGCTTCCTTGCAAATCTTCCATGAGCATCTGCACATAAAGATAACCATGATTTTCTATCCATCCTTCCGCCCCATCGAGCATGAGATAGGCACATACATAAGATTGTTCGATCCACACTGGAGCCCAATCGGCTGAAGAAGGAGGAGTCTTTTCTTGTGCGATCAATCTTTTGATCTCCTGTTCAACACTTTTTTGTTTCCGATAAAGTGCTGCCTCCTGGTATTGAATCAACTCGGTATCCTTTTTCTGCTCTTCTTCGAGCATGGAGATACACCTCCGGAGGACTGCAAGAAGGTCATCCCGTAGCAAGGTCAACTTTAACAAATAATCAACGGCTCCCAACTTAAGCCCTTCCTTCACGTATTCGAAGTCGCTGTAGTTGCTAATCAGAATCACTTTCAGCGAAGGATAAAGGGGCAGTGCTTGCTTAATGAGATCGATACCGTTTAACAAAGGCATTTTAATGTCTGTTATGAGAATGTCGAAGGGATGAATTGCCATTGCATCCAGTGCCTCTTTCCCGTTGGCACATCCTTGCTCCGCCGACATTCCTTCCATTTCCCAATTAATTAAGGCGTGAATTCCGTTACTGATGATTGGCTCGTCATCCACGATGAGTACGCGATACATCGTTTTCCCTCCTGATCTATTGGTTCTATGAGACGATTGGCGCTTGGTTTTTCAACAAAATCCGAACGGTGACGCCTTTCTCAGGGCCATTCGTTATGGACCATTCCGAATGACCAGGATAATAAAGCCGCAGCGTATCGTAGAGATGGCGCAGACCGATGCCGATTTCGCCGCTTGCAATAGCCGTCTCCGGATCGTTCAATTCCTTCAGCTTACGGTTCTCGATGCCCAATCCGTCATCTGAAACAAGAAACTCCACATTCCCTTTAACCAAACGTATTCGAATCAAGATTCGCCCGTCCATTTTTTTCGGCACAATTCCGTGAAAAATGGCATTTTCAACCAGTGGCTGTAACAGCATGCGGGGAATGATGAGCTCCTCCGTTCCCGGCTCCACATCCAGCTCCAGATGGAAATTTTTTTCGTAGCGAAGCTCCAAAATCACTAGGTACTTGCGGATTATGTCAAGTTCCTCCGCTACCGTTATCATATTTCCGTTTTTGCCCATATTCGCCACAAGCAGGTGATTCAGGGCCGACAATACTTGGGAGGCACGGTCGTTTTGGTTCGATTGAATAAGCCACCCGAGCGTGTTAAGCGTATTATAAAGAAAGTGGGGGTGAACCCGGTGAGTGACAGCCCTTAATTCCGCATGAAACTTCTGATTCTGCTCTTCTTGTACCTGATGTATCAATTGTTCGATCTGGTCTAGCATTCTGTTAAATTGGTTGCTCAGTATTCCGATTTCATCAGATGAGCAGACATCAGTTCTTACTGTCATATCTCCCTGCTGAATACGCTGCATGTCACGGGATAGCTGATTTACAGGCTTGACAACCCGTCTTGCGATGAGTAGTCCTATGCAGATGGCAAGTACCGAGAACACGGCGGATGAGATTAAAATCCGGGTTTTGAGCCGATCCAGCTGCCCGGTGATTTCTTGAAGCGGAACAGTACCGACAATCAGCCAGCCATTGCTCAGCAGTTGCTTGACCCCGTAATACCGTACTCCATTCAGGCTATACTCAAATTCTGTCCGGTCGTTACCCACAATGTTTTCGTATAATTCAGGAGCCGCTACTTGCTTGTTAATTAATCGTAGATTACTGTCGATCATGATACTGCCTTTTTTATCCGCAACAAAAAACTTTCCTGTTTTTCCAATCTTCAGCTTGTCGATCGTGCCAAGAATGGAACGGCCGTCCAAATGAACCTGAACCAGTCCGATATTATCGAGCGTGTCAAAATTTTTCAGAACTCGGCCGACGGGCACAATTAGGTCCGTATTGACGCCGCCTCCGCTGAAACGGTCATATTGAAGCCCCTGCCAAACAAGTTCTCCGTCTCTACGCTTGGCCTCCTTTACCCATTCCAGATCAGAGAGCCGGACACTCTTCAATTTTTTTTCTGAGAATGTGCCGCTGCCCCAACCCCTGCCATCCTCTTTTAACACATAAACAATTTTGACAAAGGAATTGGAATAGACAAGATTGTTCAGTAAGCTATTGATGAATTGATAATTCCAGCTCTCTTCGTATGAGGGACTATTGTTCAAGTGCATCGTTGCTCGCTGAATGTTTGGATCGCTGGCAATTAAATCGGAAGTATTTATCCCGGCATTTAATATGGAAGATAGTGAATCCGCCGTTTGCTTGCTGATTTGTACAATAGACTCCCGGGTGTTTTTCTTTAAAATAGAATTGGATTCCAGATAGTAAGATAAGCTTGTAAAACAGGCCGGGATCAGGACAACAAGAACAAGAGCAAGTATGATTTTGGATGAAAAACTATTTGCTAAAATTCGGGTCATGGTGTTATCACCTTATTAAATTTTTATTTCCTATTGTAAAGGTAAGGAGTTTACTAGGCAAATGAAGGATATGGAAAGTCGAATAGTGTAGTATGTTTGTAAAACTGCAAAAGAAAGTACACTCTAAAATGGCAGAAAAAAGAAAGATCATATTACCTAATATAAGGAAATTTATCGTGAAGAAGTGTCATTTTTTTGGGGATATATAAAATAAAAAAGGTTGACTGTTTGATCGAAAGGAATTGTTAATCGAGTCAATCATACCTTGGAACTGTTTTATTTTTATTAAAAATGGTATTTTACAGTTTATTTATTGCTTTAAAGCAGTGTCCTGCATCTGTTTTAAAATTTTCCGACATACCCTTGTTAAATCTAGTTATTATTCATCATTGTACCTGTCGACTTTTGTTGTTAGATTTTTTAGTAGACCCGGGTCAAACGTTTGTTTGAAATAAACAATTTAGGAGTTGGACGATGATGATTAAAAAGAAATGGATGACGATACCCTTATGTTGCAGTCTGTTATCGGGATCAATCTTGACAAGCACGATAACGGCATCCGCTCAGATGAAAGATCAGACGGAAACATCGAAAGTATTTGTTTCGAATACCGAATTGGATAAACATGTCATCTTTCAAAGTTTCAGCCTTTATCAGCCGTATGAAAGCAATATGTATACGAATTTGATGAAAAAAAGCGCCTTATTAAAACAATGGGGACTAACTGATGTGTGGATGCCGCCCGCATACAGAGCTTTTGCCCAATCCTACTATGGAGAAGGTTACGCCATAAATGATAGATATGATTTGGGGGAATTCCCTCAAGGGAAAAATGGGGAAAAGGCAACTAAATATGGGACAAGCGATCAACTAAAACTGTTGATAACCAATCTTCATGATAATGGACTTAAAGTTCAGGAAGATCTTGTGCCTAACCAGATGATGGGTCTTCCAACGCCTGAAATATCGAGTATCACTTCAGTGGATGTTTATGGCAATGAAAATGATCCAAATGTAAAAGACAAACTTGCTGTCGCTTATACCAAAGGCGGTGGAGAGGGACAGAAAAAATACGGATTAATTAAGCAATGGACTCAAGAGTATTACAATGGAACCGGTCCACAGCAGCAAGGAATGTACCGCGTAATGGTCGATGAAAACATGAAACCATACAGATATTATGGTCCCAATGACCCTAAAAATTATCTTCCTAGTTGGTTGGCAAATACTGATGCCCAAAATTACGGGAAAATCAATACCGTTGACAATTATTTAACAGTTGATTCCTATTTTGCAGTGAAAGGGGCTAGTACGGAGTTGGATGCCGTATGGCGACCACTTTTACTGTATTATGTGGATCCTCAAAATGGAGCGACAACACAAACCTATCTTGATTATCTGAGAGCGAATGGCTTCAGTGGGGGGAATGATGATGACGTACGGAATAAAATAATTGCGGCCGATACAAAGACCGTCTCAAACCTGACGGATAAATATCTTGCTTCCCAGCCAGGGTATTCTGCTGCAACTGATCCTAAAGGCATTATGCGGTTTAACCATGGCACTGATGGAAATGTAAACAAAGATGTATTACAGTATGAATTCTTGCTTGGTAATGATATTGATAATTCGAACCCAACTGTGCAACAGGAACAATTGAATTGGCAAAGATTTCTGATCGATCAATATGGATTTGATGGATTCCGTATTGATGCGGCTTCACATTTCAATACAAAGATTCTTACAGACTCAAGGGATTTAATGACCACGCGTTATGGCAATAACTTAAATGATCATTTAAGTTATATTGAATCCTACACCGACGACCAATTAAGCTTTGAAAACAACAACAACAATGGGCAATTGGTCTATGATCACAAACTATTCGGTGCCTTGCGAAATAGTTTAGGAAGAGCATCAGGCAACAATCCTTTAAGTGACCTAGTCAACGCTTCATATGTTGACCGGACAAATCCGAATGCAGATAGGGTTCCAAACTGGTCATTTGCGAATAATCATGACCAAGAACACAATGTACTGCATGACATTCCGTTGACAGCTGAAGAAGCCAATGGAACTAAACCTGACACACCTGAATATGAGGCTATCCAGTATCAAAAATACGCTGATGACTTGATGAAGGCGGACAAACAGTATGCCCCTCATAATATTCCGAGCCAATATGCGTATATTTTAACAAATAAAGACACAGTTCCTACTGTTTATTATGGGGATATGTTTGTATCAAATAAACCTTACATGTCAACGAAGTCGATCTATCATGACACAATCGTTAATCTGCTTCAGGCAAGAAATCAATTTGCTTCAGGTGACCAGAAAATTAACTATTACACATCGAATACATCTCAAACGCCAGGATACGATTTAATCGCCAGTGTTCGGTACGGAACAAATAGAAATACAGGTGTAGCAACTGTCATTGGTAACAACCCAAATACAAAAACCACAATCAATGTTGATTTGGGGAAAAATCATGCAAACCAAACATTTGAAGATGCTACAGGATTTAACACTGAGCTATTAAAAACTGATAAAAATGGAGCATTAGCGGTCCCAGTTAATGGAGTTAAAAATTCACAAGTTCATGGTTATTTAGGGGTATGGGTACCTTCCAAAAAAGACGGAGGTCGTCAAATTGTTGTCAATAATGGTACCAACGGGGTTGCAGCCAACTACAATAAATATGAAAAATTAAATATCCCAAAATTAACTGGCCACAATTGGCAACAAGAAAATGAATCGAAAAGAATAAACCAAGAGAACGCAAGTCTAGAAGCCGATCGGTTACGAAATCAAGTTAAATAACCTTTGGACCCGTTACAATTAAGTTGTTAATATAGAGCAACTAGATGTCAGGAACTAAACATTATAAAAAGGTCTGCCCATTCAAAGCTATTTTTTATTTCAATCATTGTATTTGTTATAACATCTATTATTTGAAATGCCGCCCATAGGGTTTCGGGTCCTTAGAGTTTAATAAGGTATGCTGTTTCTACCGTTTTTGACCTTCGTAAGGAAAACGAGCAAATTATTATCTCATATGACCGAGAGAAATTCCTACACCTGAGGACAAGCTGCGAAATGATGTAGAAAAAAGTCATTTAGTGTCAACCTTCTTTTTTACAATGTAACATTAACGATATCCATAGGACTTGCCAAGGATATCAAATATATAAAAAGAAAATTAATTCGCTATTAAATATTGGGGATTAGAGGAGTGAAGGAAATTGTGGATAAACTCAGCACAGAAGAATTGCTAGAAATATATAAAAAAGCTATTAGGTTTAATGTAAGTAAAGACTTTATTATGTTATTATCCGAGGAATTAAATAAGCGGTTTATATTTGAATCTTTCCAAAAGGTTATACAAAAAGCTAGAAAATATAATTATATCCAGGCAAAATAGCATAAATAAAGATAATAAAGCCGCTAACAAGTTTACATTTGCAACATGTGTCATACTTGGTTGTAAGAGTGTAGAACAAGTTGAAGTTAATGCCAGAGCAGCCAATCTGGTTTTGTAAAAAGGAGATCATCCTAGTGCGGAATTAAATAATAAAAAGATTTGTTAAGTTACCAAGGACATGTTTGTGAAAGCAAGCATGTCCTTTTTTGTTACTGGCATGATGCGTCAAACAATTTTTTCAAAAATATTCACCTTTGGATGTTATCATTGAAAGAGCATGTGGATTAGATGTCCATAAGGACAATATCACTGCTTGTATTATGACTTCACAAGGAAAGGAGATTCAAACATTTTCTACTAAAACGGTTTTCTAAGGCTGTATTGAATTCTTTATTGAATGAGAACAAGTTATTTTGAAGAAATATAGTCCAAATATGGTTTGAACCGTGACTGGTGAGGTTACTTATCAAATTAAGGCATTTGAAGAGTTTGAGGGATTATCTGAAAGAAAAGAAATTTAATATATAAAGTTGTACGAAGAGTGTGTTTCAGAACAGGTAAGTTGGAAAGCATTAAAAACAGACTGCAACTGCTTAACTCCAGGATAAAATACCTGGAGTTTTGATGTTCTTCCTCATCTTCCCTTAGGGGGATCATCAGCAATATGCAAAAAAACCACGTTAAGGTTTAAATTAATTCAGAAAAGTCATTTCAAAATGTGCTTTAAAGGAATGACATATGTCAAAAAGAGAAAACTCGCCCTTTTGACATACAGATTAGAACTTCTTTCTAATGTGTTATAAAGTATGCTTTTTGACAGTAGCCATCCTTTTATTACTGTTTTAAAAACGTTAGTCATGGTATTCCATTAAAGAGCCATTATATTGAATAATAGGTAGCATAAAACCGATCGGACTGAACCAACCAAGCAGATTATCATCCTCATCAATTGGTTGAACGGCAATCATGCAGTTACCCCCTGGAGAAACAAAAAGCAGATGGTAATGAGAATCTATAAAAGATTCCCGCTATACCGTCTGCTTTTTCATTGTTTTAGTTCTTCACTTGGATTATTGCGAATCCATAAGGCGAAAGTTCAACTTTTGACGTTTCTCTAAGAGGTTTATTATTCCATAAATCAATGGGGCTTTTACCAGTAAAATCATATGGAATCGTCACATCCAGCGTAGAGTTATTAATCGCAATAATAATCGTTTCATCACCGGACTGCTTGGAATAAATGATATGGTTTGTGCTATTATTCGTTTCTAAAACCGTAAATTTGCCTTCATTTCCAAATGCAGCATGCTCTTTTCGAAGTGAAATTAATTTTTGGACAGTGTAAAAGAGTTCGAGGTTTTGTTCCTCTTCATCCCAAATCATGCATTTCCGACAGCCTGGGTCATTTTCTCCCATTAATCCGATTTCGTCCCCGTAATAAATACAAGGTGTGCCGATAAATGATAGCTGGAATAGGAAAAGCAACTTCAGCTTGTCGATATTTTCGTCACAAACCGTTAAAACTCTTGGGGTATCATGACTCCCTAATAAATTAAATGCCACTTCGTTTACATTCTTCGGATAAGAGGTTAAAACTTTTGTCAGCTGCTGGGCAAATTCCTCTGCATTAATCTTATCCTTTGCAAAAAAGTCTAAAGACGTATTTGTAAAAGGATAGTTCATCACTGCATCAAATTGATCGCCTTGAAGCCAAGGCATAGAATCATGCCAAATTTCGCCCAGAATGTAGGCATCTGATTTGATCGCTTTTACCGTTTTTCTAAACGCTCTCCAAAACTCGTGATCAACTTCATTGGCAACATCGAGGCGCCATCCATCAATATCAAATTCTTCAATCCAGTATTTTGCGACATGAAGAAGATATTCTTGCACTTCAGGATGCTCAGTATTTAACTTTGGCATCATATGTGTAAATGCAAAGGTATCATAGTTTGGTTCAGGAAAGGCCTGCACTGGAAATTCTCTTAAATGAAACCAATCTTTATAGTTGGATTTCTCTTGTTTTTCTAGCACATCCTGAAAAGCATTAAAATAAAAACCACTGTGATTGAATACGGCATCAAGCATGACACGAATCCCATTCTCGTGGCATACTTCCACAAGCTGTTTAAAAGTTGCTTTGTCTCCAAAATGCGGATCAATTTCCATATAATCAATCGTGTCATATTTATGATTCGTTACTGCTTTAAAAATGGGCGTGAAGTAAATGCCTGTAACCCCAAGTTTTACTAAATGATTAATATTTTCAATAATTCCTTCAAAGTCGCCGCCGAAGAATGTATCTGGTTCAGGATTTTGGCTTCCCCACGGAAGTGTGCCTTCAGGGTTTAACTTAGGATTGCCATTCGCAAACCGTTCTGGGAAGATTTGATACCATACCGTATTCTTAACCCATTCCGGCGCTTTGAATACATCAATCCGATTTAAAAACGGAAAACAAAAATAAAAGCTGGAATCACGGGGATCTTTTTCTACAAAACCTCTCTCGCCATATACAGCGGCTTCAGTATCCGAATAGAGTTCAAATCCGTAGCGTAATCGCCGGAATTCAGGTTTCACTTCCGTAAACCAGTAATCAAATAACTCATCTGAGCCTTCAAGTGTCATTGGTTTAGTAAGGTTTGTCCACCCATCTTTGGTCCATTGATAGGGATCCCCATATATTAGAAACACTTTTGTTAAGTCACCTTTTTTAGCACGAAGGCGAATGTGTAATGTTTTGTTATCATAGGCATAGGCAAAATTGTTTTTTGGTCGGTGATAAATAGCTTCTTTTAACATCAGAATTCCTCATTTCTGGATAATTTGATAAATAATTCTTATTAGTAATTTCGAAAAGGGACTTTCAAGAAAAAAATAAGTGAATGGCAGAGGTTATATGAAATAGTAAAAAAAATCACAAAATATATTGACAATTTAGAATCAGGATGATTTAATAGATTACAAGTTAGGTTAAACGTTTACGTTTATTATTATATATTTTTTTAATAGTTAAGTAAACGTTTTCGTATTAAATTGTTTATTTTTTTTAATAGTTAAGTAAACGTTTACTGAAAACAATTTTTTGAAATATTTTTCGTTAATTGCTGTTTAAAATGGAATATATACCAGAGAAAAGAAAGGAAAAAAGTAAAACCTTTATTCTTACAATTAGCTTTTTTATAGCAAAGAGAGAGTGAATGAAGTTAAAAAAATTTACAAAATCAGCAAGTGCGACTTTTTTAGCAACAAGCATACTTGTGACAGGATGTTCAAATGAAACAACTAGTATAAATCCCGAAAAAACCAAACTATTAAGCTCTGAACCTCATGGTGTCTATTATGAAATTTTAGTTCGTTCCTTTGCCGGATTCGGATGGAGATGGAATAGGAGATCTTAAAGGGGCTGCCAAGAAGCTGGACTATTTAAAAGATTTAGGAATTGAAGGAATTTGGCTTATGCCGATAAATCTATCACCAAGCTATCACTGTTATGATGTTACAAACTATCAGGAGATTAATCCAGAGTATGGCACATTGGAAGAAATGAGAGCGCTTGTAAAAGAAGCGCATTAAAGAGGAATCAATGTCATTATCGATCTTGTTGTCAATCACACAGGTAAAGAACATCCATGGTTCCAAAAAGCATTATCAGGTGATCCAAAATATAAAGATTACTATGTCTAGTTAATAAAGACACAGATACAACGGCAATGGGTGAATGTGGCCAGCAAGTTTGGCATCAAGCAGGAAGCAATAAATATTACGAAGGTGTCTTTTGGGAAGGAATGCCTGATTTGAATTATAAAAATCCTTAGGTAAGGAAAGAAATAATTGACATAAGTAGAAGGATTTCTTTCATTTAAACGAGTGACCGATAGCGAACAAATGCTGGTTATCCACAATTTAATAGGTAAAGCAAAAGAGTTCACTTTATCAGAAAAGGAAAGTGACTTTACCAATCATACTATATGACAAAGCAAGAATCAGAAGTAGACAATGAGGGAGAAAAGGAACAAATTAAAATGCCTTCCTATTTTCCATTATTTTAAAAAAGAATTCGAAGTATAGTTACACTTTAGCCAATTGTGCAAACGATTGCACTAACTTAAATTTTCAACTGTTTATTTTGGTAGAAACTTTACCAAATAAGCATTGAGATAAATATTAATAAATCAAAAGGTGGGAATTATTTTGAAAAAGCTATTAAATCTATCTTTAATCGCACTGTTACTATTTGCATTAGCAGCATGCAGTAAGCCAGGGGCCCAAACGGGAGGAGAAGCTTCTAAAGAAACCGCTAAAAGCAGTTCAGCAAAAGAAACAGCAAAAGAAGAAATTACCCCGGA
This sequence comes from Bacillus sp. ISL-77, assembly GCF_018613105.1. Lineage (NCBI taxonomy): Bacteria > Bacillati > Bacillota > Bacilli > Caryophanales > Bacillaceae > Bacillus > Bacillus sp. ISL-77. The sequence continues at coordinate 48,576 of NZ_JAGGQY010000023.1, read as the reverse complement.
AGAAGGAGCAAAGCTGGTTTTATGGGATAACAAGGATGAAGAAGGTGAATGGGCAAAATATGTCGCAAAAGAATTCACAAAAAAATATGGAATCCCGGTTAAATATGCAAATGTAAATCATACTGATGCTCCTGGAAAGCTTGAAACAGATGGTCCTGCCGGATTAGGAGCAGACGTATTTAATGCGGCCAACGATCATTTAGGAGAGATGAGCAAGGCTGGATTAGTTTACGATAACTATTATGCAGATGAATATAAGAAACGCTTTATGGATAGTGCCATTACAGCCGTATCTGCAAAAGATGAAGAGGGCAAGCTTAAAACATTTGGTTTCCCGTTAAACATTGAAGGAGTTGCCCTTTTCTATAACAAAACTTTATTGGATGAAATGGGCTTTAAACCAGCCGAAACAATGGAAGAATTAATCAAGCAATCGAAAGAGTTTCAGAAAAAACACCAAGGTTCATATGGTTTCATGATTGAACCAGGTAATTTCTACTTAATCCATGGATTTGTTGGAGGATATGGCGGTTATATTTTCGGGGACAAAAATACAGATCCAAATGAAATTGGTTTAAACAATGAAGGTTCGCTAAAAGCAGCGAAATTAATGCAACGTATCCGTGATGAATTATTGCCGCTGAAAAAAGAAGACCTTACCAGTGATGTCATCAATTCTTACTTTACTGAAGGAAAACTTTTATATAATATCACTGGCCCTTGGATGGTGAAAGGCTATTCAGATGCTAAAGTCAATTTTGGAATTACAACTCTACCGAAACTTGACAATGGGGAAGTTCCAACCACTTTTTCAGGAACAAAGGCCTACTATGTTAATGCTTATAGTAAATATCCACAAGCAGCGACATTGTTGGCAAAATTCGCGACAAGTGATGAAATGCTGTTAAAACGTTATGAATTAACAGGACAGCTGCCACCTTCTAAAGCATTATTAGAAAATGAAACCATTAAGCAAGACAAATTAAATCATGCTTTCTTAGAACAAGCACAATATTCCATTTCAATGCCTAATATCCCTGAAATGCAAAATGTATGGGGTGCAGAAGAAGTGGCATATACAGCGATTTGGAATAAGGCTGCTGAACCTCAAACAGCACTGGATAAAGGGGTTCAACAAATTAAAGATGCCATCAAGTCCCAGACTAAATAATTACATTTAAAAATGAGGCTGACTCATTGGTAAGTCTCCCGAAAGCAAAATAAATAGTATGCTTTTCCTGAGAGAAATCTATCTATTTTGTTGGTTTAAGGGGTTAATGCCTGGAGAGTCCAGCCTCTCATTTCAAAAGGAGGGTGAAAAATGAATACGACAGCTCGAAAATATGTAGATGATCAACTGCCTATCTCGCAAAAGTATGAATCAAAGAATAGAAAAAAATCTTCTAAATCACCGCAACCAGCTAAAAAATCATTCCTGACAAAGCCTAGAATGGCTGCTATACTTTCCGGATTATTTATGGGACTTGGACAGCTGTATAATCGACAAATCGTAAAAGGATTGAGTTTTTTAGCACTGGAATTGTATCTGCTTATATTTTGGACGGTCCCTTTCCAATGGGCTATGTGGGGGATTACAACATTAGGGGAAACACCTCAGCATCGGGTCGGGTTTAAAATTGTTCAGGGTGACCATTCCATTTTCTTATTAATTAACGGAATCATATTTTTAATTTCATCCCTACTTTTCCTATGGTTCTATTATTTAAATATTCGGGATGCCTATAAGGTTGCCGTTAGAAATGAAAAGGGAATTAAACCTAATAACGCAAAAGAGATGTTTAAAAACATATGGGAAAATGGCTTTCCTTATATTTTGTTAACACCCTCTGTTCTATTTACAGCTTTTCTAACCATTCTTCCATTATTATTTGGTATTTTAATTGCATTTACAAATTATTCAGCACCCAATCACCTGCCGCCAAAGCACTTAGTGGATTGGGTAGGATTTGATACCTTTATTCAGCTGTTTCAAATGAAAACATGGAGTGCCACTTTTTATGGTGTGTTTTCATGGACCGTTGTTTGGGCCATTATTTCAACTGCTACCACTTTTTTCTTAGGACTTTTTTTCGCTGTATTACTTAACCAGCAAGGAATTAAATTGAAAAAGTTTTGGCGAAGCATTTTTATCCTGCCATGGGCGATTCCACAGTTTGTTTCGATTTTAATCATGAGAAACATTTTTAATGGTGAATTTGGTCCTTTAAATCGTTATTTAATGGACTTGGGTGTGATTCAGCATGCAATCCCTTGGTTATCCGATCCATTATGGGCGAAAATGACACTTATTGTTGTCAATATGTGGTTTGGCTTTCCCTTCTGGATGGTATTAATGAGCGGAGTATTAACAAGTATAGATAAAGAAATATACGAAGCAGCAGATGTGGATGGTGCATCACCAATACAAAAATTTTGGAAAATTACCATGCCGTTGATGATGTTTGCGACTGCACCACTTGCGATCATGTCTTTTGCAGGAAATTTTAACAACTTTAACATTATTTATTTAATGACAGAAGGCGGACCTGTCAATGTGGATTATAGCTATGCCGGATCGACAGACATTTTGATAAGCTGGATTTATAAACTGACACTGGACAATAATCAATTTGCAATGGCTTCTGTCGTCTCCATATTGATTTTCGTTGTGATTGCTACATTCTCCATTTGGAACTTTAGAAGAACAAAAGCCTTTAAAGAGGAGGATATGATGTCATGATGGGATTAAGCTTAAAAAAGAAAATTAGCCATACCGTTATTTATACTATTTTAATCATAACAACGGTATTTATTTTATACCCTGTCATTTGGATTCTAACTGGTTCTATGAACCCAGGAAACTCTTTATTCTCTACTCGTTTAATTCCTGATTCTATATCATTTGTACATTATCAATATCTATTTAAAGAAACGGATTATCTATTATGGTATAAAAATACGTTGAAAATTGCATTCGCGAATACGATATTGTCTACGCTTCTAGTTGTAACAGCAGCTTATGCTTTTTCCAGATTTCGTTTTCCCGGAAGAAAACAAGGTTTAATGACCATGCTTGTTTTGCAAATGTTTCCTAGCTTTATGGGCATGATTGCTATCTATATCCTATTATTGCAAATGAATTTACTCGACAACCATTGGGGACTCGTTCTCGTTTATGCCGGAGGATCGATTCCATTTGGTGCGTGGCTTGTGAAAGGGTACTTTGACGGTTTCCCAAAAAGTCTTGAAGAAGCAGCAAAAATTGACGGTGCCAGCCATATGACGATTTTCTATAAAATCATGATGCCACTTTCAAAACCTATTCTAGTCTTTGTGGCGGTTACAAACTTTATTGGACCGTGGATGGACTTTATTTTTGCAAAGCTTGTTCTACGTTCTGATCAAAAGAAAACATTGGCTGTTGGGCTGTTCGAGATGGTAACCGGCCGCGGGAATACAGAGTTCACTAACTTTGCTGCCGGTGCTGTGTTAGTAGCTGTACCAATTACGATTTTATTCTTTATATTCCAGGATCATCTTACAGAAGGACTGAAAGCAGGGGCAAATAAAGGTTAATGATGATTGATCTCCCTTAATCGTTGTTGTTATTAGTAAAAGAGAAGGAATGAAAAATGATCGCTTCAATTACTAGCAGGTGATGCGTCAGAATCTCGCTTCTTCTCTTTTCGAATAGTTAGGTAGTTCTTTAGTTTATCATAATTCAGAACATACAAATAATAGGGGGGTGTAAAGCTGTTGAAGAAGTTTTACACATGTGGTAATGTTTATTAGTAAAACGTTTACGTGAAAGTTGGTGATAGATAATGGTTACTATTAAAGATGTAGCAAAACAAGCAGGTGTATCTGTCGCGACTGTTTCTCGTATTTTGAATAACCTACCAGGCTACTCTGAAAAAACGAAACAGCGGGTAGAACAAGTGATTGAATCGATTGGCTATCAGCCTAACGCTGTTGCCCGGGGTTTGATTAATCGTGAAACAAAAACAATTGGCGTCCTTGTCCCCGATGTATCACAGCTATTTGCAAATGAGGTTCTGGCAGGGGTTGAGGAACGTGCTCATGAGCTTGGTTATACTGTGATGATCTGTAAAACAAACTATCGTACAAGGGATTATTTACAAACTTTGTATGAAAAACGTGTAGATGGAATTATTATGGTGAGTGGCACGATTACGCCTGATGAATATAAACAGATAGAAATGATGAAGGTACCGGTAGTATTAGTCGCAACCCAAACAAACTATCCTATACGATTTTTAAAAGTGGATGATTATCAAGCTTCATATGATGCTGCAGCCTATCTAATTAAAAAGGGTCATTCTCGTATTGGGATGATTGCAGGAACAAAAGAAGATGCTGTCGCGACCATTCCACGTGTAAAAGGATTTACGGATGCGTTAAATGACGCTGGTATAAAAGTAACCAATGAAATGGTTACGCACGGCGATTATCATTTTAAAAGTGGAATAGAATGTATGGATCAATTATTAAGCAATGATCCGTCCATTACAGGTGTATTTTGTGCAAGTGATGAAATGGCTGCAGGTGCATTATCTTTTTTATATAAACAAGGAATCAGAGTTCCAGAAAAACTATCGGTTATTGGGTTTGATAACACTCCAACGGCTGAAAAGGCGATTCCTCCACTTACGACGGTAGCGCAGCCATTATACGAAATGGGAAGGTCCTCCGTTCAGCTATTATTGGATCCATATGTAATTGTGAATCAGATTTTTCCCCATCGAATAGTTGAACGTGACACGGTCCGTTCCTTAAAATAAGATTCAGTATTTTGTAACGTTGAGTGAAAATGATGGATTTATTACTTTCACTCAACGTTATAAAATCGCTTAACCGTAAACGTTTACGTTGAAATATGAATATAAGAAATGAAAGGAAGATCAATATGGAGAAAAAATGGTGGAAAGAGAGTGTCGTATATCAAATATATCCTCGCAGCTTTATGGATAGTAACGGTGATGGAATTGGTGATTTAAAAGGTATTATAAGCAGATTAGAGTATTTAGAAAAACTGGGGATTACTGCCATTTGGCTTAGCCCAGTCTACCAATCACCAAATGATGATAATGGCTATGATATTAGTGATTATCAAGATATAATGACAGAATTTGGCACGATGGATGACATGGATGAGTTGATTAAGAAGGGTGAACAACGAAACATTAAAATCATAATGGATTTAGTTGTTAACCACACATCAGATGAGCACAAGTGGTTTATCGAATCTCGTAAAGGTAAAGACAATCCTTATCGTGATTATTATGTCTGGAGAGACCCCGTACACGGTGAAGCACCTAATTCACTCAGATCAACGTTTAGTGGTTCAGCCTGGGAGTATGATGAAGAGACTGGTCAATATTATTTACATCTATTCAGCAAAAAACAACCAGACTTAAACTGGGAAAACGAAAAAGTCAGACAAGAAGTATGGGATATGATGAATTTTTGGCTAGAAAAAGGTGTTGGTGGATTTCGGATGGATGTGATTGATTTAATCGGTAAAATTCCAGATGAAGAAGTAACAGGAAATGGGCCAAGATTACACGATTACTTGCAAGAAATGAATCGGGAAACCTTTGGAAAACACGATGTGTTAACAGTTGGAGAAACCTGGGGGGCAACGCCAGAAATTGCCAAGCTTTATTCTGATCCAAAACGTAATGAGTTATCCATGGTCTTCCAATTTGAACATGTTTGCCTGGACCAACAACCCGGTAAAGAAAAATGGGACCTTAATCGGTTAGAGGTAGAGGAATTAAAACAGGTCCTTAGTAAATGGCAAACATCCTTAGGGAATGAGGGTTGGAATAGTTTGTTTTGGAACAACCACGATTTACCTCGAATTGTGTCCCGGTGGGGAAATGATACAACGTATCGAGTGGAAAGTGCAAAAATGTTTGCAATTTTGCTTCACCTAATGAAGGGAACACCTTACATCTATCAAGGTGAAGAGATTGGCATGACGAATTGTCCTGTAAAAGATATAAGTGAAGTCGATGATATTGAAAGCATGAATATGTACCATGAGCGTTTGGCAAACGGTTATGAAAAAGAAGATATAATTGCGTCAATCAACGCAATGGGACGCGATAACGCTAGGACACCAATGCAATGGGATGATTCACAAAACGCTGGATTTACATCTGGTACCCCTTGGTTACATGTAAATCCAAATTTTGATGAGATTAATGTAAAAGCAAACCTAGAAGATTCCAAATCTATTTTTTACTGCTACCAAAAATTAATTCAATTAAGAAAAGAAAATTCAATTGTTGTCTGGGGAGACTTTGAATTAGTAATGGATGTACCTGAGCAAGTCTTTATGTATTTACGCCATTATGAAGGCCAAACCTGGGCTGTTGTTGCAAACTTTAATGAAGAGGTAACAACAGTAGAACTATCGGATTTTGGACAAAGTGATTATGTAATTATCAGTAATTATGAAAGATCAGTGATTGACTTTAAGCAACTTGATTTAAAACCGTACGAAGCATTTGCTGTGAAATTATGACTTTGGCTGAATTTATATTTATTAAAAATGTTCCTGTGACTTGGGACGATACTATCGTACCAAATGGTGAAATTGGGGAATATATATTACGGTGACCCTCATAGTTCCATCAGCTGGGAAGAACACTCGAACTACACGGATGATAAGTGTGTATAGATTGTACAGAAAACCAATCAACATTCCTGAAGATTAGCAAGGAAAATCATTAAAAGTAACATAAGGTAAGATTGATAATGTCGAAGAAACTTACTGTCTGGGGAACATTTAACTAAAAAAGGACAGCTAAAATAGCTAGAATGCTAGTGTTACATAAAAGTTTAAAAGGGGTGAAGAAAGTGGAAAAGATTGTAGTACATCTTCAAGATGGAATTCAGGCAAGAAAAGCCACCGAATTTGTACAAATAGCATCTTCATTCGTAAGTGAGATTAGCCTAATTAAAGACGAAAAATCTGTAGACGCTAAAAGTATTATGGGAGTAATGAGCCTAGCAATTAGAAAAGGTGAAGAAGTAGCCATCATTACAAATGGAAACGATGAACAAAAAGCCGTTGTAGTCTTAGGAGATTTCCTGCTAAGCGAAAACTATTGAGTTTAATAGATAAATTATTAGTTATTTTCATATCTATAATGTTCCAAAAGACGATGAAAGGTTTGAATAGGTTGATGATTTATCAGTTATAAGGATATTATGGACGAGTTTGGCACAATATCGGACTTTTAACAACTGCTTGAAAAAGTTCATTAGCGCGATATGTAATTGATTTTAGACTTAGTCATAAATCATCTGATTTATGACATCCTTGCTTTATTGAGTCCCGTTCATCCAAAGATAATCCGAACGAGATTGTGTATATTTGGGGAGATGGTAAAAACGGCAGGGAACCAAACAATGCGGGAGTTTATTTTCAGCTATCCAGCCTGGAAGTAGGATAAAGAATCAGACCAATATTTTATGCATTTTTATTCTTCCGCTAGACTGATTTAAAATTAGGAAATCCAGAGGTAAGAAACTCCCTGTATCCATGATTATTCGTGGTCTGTAAAGGTATGGATGATTTCCGAATTGACGGGATTTCGTATAAAAATAAGAGACTGATATTTCCTCTTTTCTGTAAATTAGGCAGTAATAAGCGATTGTCATTAATATTATTCGTGAAAAATCATTAGTAAAGATAAATTGAGGCAAAAAAAGTAGGTAATTATTGAAAATTATATAACTGAAAAAGAGTGATTGTTGATGGATGAAAAATGGTTAGTTGGTGTAGATGTAGGCGGTACCACAATTAAATTGGCATTCATAAGTCTGCATGGTGATATCAAATATAGCTGGGAAATAGCTACCGACAAAAGAGTAAAAGGGCGTTATATTCCCGCTTTGATTGCAAGTTCGATTGACCAAAAGTTAAACGAATTAAATCAAACCAAAAATCGTCTTATTGGAATTGGAATCGGAGCCCCGGGTCCCGTTAATGTCGAAGATGGTTCAATTGAAGTGGCTGTTAACTTAGGATGGGAGAACTTCCCGCTACAAAATATTCTAGAGATAGAAGCATCCTTGCCAGTTGTTGTAGATAATGATGCCAATATTGCTGCAATCGGCGAAATGTGGAAGGGTGCTGGTAAAGGGGCTAAGAACTTAATTTGTGTAACATTAGGAACGGGTGTAGGTGGTGGGATTATTGTGAATGGTGAGATTGTGCACGGGGTGAATGGAGCGGGTGGTGAAATTGGTCATATTACATCTGTTCCGAAAGGAGGTTCAGCTTGTAATTGTGGGAAATCGGGATGTTTAGAAACTGTTGCGTCAGCAACAGGAATTGTCCGTTTAGCACAAAAGGAACTATCTTTTACTGATTGTACTAGTAAATTAAGGGACTTTTATGAGGAAAAGCAAACCCTAACAGCCAAGAAAGTTTTTGATACTGCAAACGAAGGGGATGAAATTGCTAAGCAAATCATTCAACAGGTTGTATATCACTTAGGACTGGCTCTTGCCAATTTAGCTAATAGCTTAAATCCAGAAAAAATTGTACTAGGAGGCGGAGTTTCAAAAGCAGGTGGCACACTTTTGGGACCTTTGAAAGAGGAATTTATTTCTTTTGCTTTTCCAAGAGTGGCTCAAGGTGTTGAGATTGTTACTGCAACACTAGGAAATAATGCAGGCGTAATTGGAGGAGCGTGGCTGGTAAAAGAGAAACTGTTGATAAATTTAAATAAATGAAATGTGCATTCCTTTGAAAAAATTAGGGGGGCGGTTTTGTTGAAATCAAATCAAGAAACCCTTGAAGATTTAAAAAAAGAATTGCTTCGAATCGGTTCAACGAATCAAAGGGATTATGATTTAATGAAGAGGAAAAACCAAGTATTTAGTACAACTATTTGTCGAAGATTAAAATTATGTTGGCCAAGGGTTGTCGAGAAAACAGGGCTAATATCTTTAAAGAGATAATAGTACCAATTTTTATCATTCAAAACCTCGTCATATTTTTTCTATATTTTGTTCAATTAAGTAATCTTAATAAAAATTGGTAAATCATATTCCATTCGTTCAAATACATTCATGATTTTGTAATGTGCCGTGAGTTACATAAAATAATTAATGAAAAGTTTTCGTGTGTAGTAAAAATATTAAGATTACTTTTTACAAAGTGCCTTATATTTAGATGGATTAAATAGCATCCCCAGTGGCATGCTTTTGGCATCCAACTTAAAATAATCAGCGATAATTTTTGATTATTAGAAAATACAATAGGTAGCAAACCACTTGATAAATAAACATTTATAGAAACTGTCGGTAACACTAAATAACTAGAAAGAATACAAGACTCGTCCTTGACAGGGTTGAGGTCATATACAATAACGCAGATTAATGGTCAATTTCGTAATATGCTAAACAGTAAAAATTTAATAAAGTAAATAAAATAATCTGCAGACCACTTAAAACAGGATCTGCAGATGATGTCGGTAACAAGGGTTTGGTGCCGAATAGAAATAAAGTGGTAACATTTTGGTCACGAACTCAAAATAACTAACGATAATAATTAATAACAAAATTAATAAAATTGACGTAAAACCCTTTAAGAATAAGGATTGCTAATAACTATTGATACTTAAAAATAACTTTAAATAACACTTTTCCTCTAACTTCAAAACTGTCTATGTCAATAACAAATTTACTCATTTATAATAAATCAAAAAGTCTCGAAAAGTATTTACGAGACTTTTTGTATTTGTGAAGAAATTTTACTCCCTGCAAGTGCTAGGGGACGATAGGAATATTAATTTCTCACAAAATAAATATTATATATCGACATATATGTTATAAATTTCATATATTATATAATTGTTGTTATTTCCGATTATATAGTATATTGCATTATTACTATTAAATATAAATCATATTAATATGATTATTTAAACTCAGAGATAAAAGGTAAGCGGATATTGTATCTTTAACAATAAATGATCTTTTTAAAAGAGGAGACAAATATTTGTATATACAATCTTTTTTCTTTAATTCTCAAACAATTAACCTACAACGAATTTACATGTAGGATTGTACATAAAAGAAAAGATAAATGCGCTAGAGAGTAAATCTCCAGCTCCAAAATTAATAAGGGATCTTTTGTTATTTAATTTAAAACATCTAGATAATATTAAATATTAGACTTTCAATATTGGTTTAACATGTTTGGTGATTTACAGCTATTGCAAATAAAAATTAAAGGAATAGAGAGAGAGTTTTCCCATAAGCAATCTTGCAAAAGGGCACTCAAAAAAGAAGTAACCTGAATTCCCATTTGATATTCATCACCATGCGGTATAATTGTAACCCCCCCTTGATTCAAATTCCTGAATTCACATGTTTGTGTGCATCTTTGTGACGAGTTCCTTCTATTAATTCGTGATCTATTTTTATTTTCATTATAGTCTCGACTAATTATTAAAGTGATTATTAGATGTTACCGTTTTTGAATTATCACTGCTAATATTTGAATTCAAATCATGGATTTTACTCTATTTTGTTTACGAAAATGCTAAGTTCCGATAATATATAGTTATCGGAACTTAAAACCGGAAAAACCAGCCGCTAAGGAGGTTCGATATTATGTTAACTGACAGTGGAAAATTTCTTCAGATTGACAAAGAAAAACTGGAAAAAATTAAATTCTTCATACAAAGCTCTAAAAGTAAGAACACCCAGAGAAGTTACGCCTCGGACTGGAATCATTTCACAGAGTGGTGTGAATTGAATGGACGAGATCCTCTTCCGGCATCTGCTGGCACGCTTTGCCTTTATTTATCTGAAATGGCTGTGACACATAAATATTCGACCATACGAAGACGAGTTTCTTCTATTAATATGGCGCATAAATTCAAACATTATCTTCCACCTTCCAAGGAAGTTGAAGTTCAAGCATTAATGGAAGGAATTAAAAGAGAGATTGGTACTCGGCAGGAACCGAAAAAGGCATTGATGCTACAGGTCCTTCCGGCCTTAATCGATAAGATTGACACATCGACTCTTATTGGATTACGAGATAAAACTATTCTTTTATTAGGTTTTGCCCTGGCAAGCCGACGTTCAGAATTGGTATCTCTTAATATAGAAGATTTAGAAATCAACGACTTTGGGATGGATGCAAACGACTTTGCAGCACATAGTTTGAGAAGCGGACTGTCGACAAGTGCAGCCATGATGGGGATGACAGAAATAGCAATTATGAAACAAACGGGTCATAAAACCAGGGAGATGGTTGATCGCTACGTTCAAGCAGGATTACGATATAAAAACAATGCGAGCAGTATTTTAAAGAATTTATAATTTACAATTTTTAGTGTGTTGGAAATTTGCATTTAAACGAAATTATCTTTTCACTGATGCACTACTCCTCACTTAATTTCGCTCTACAACAGTTATCAGAAAATTCAATCCTAAAAATTAAAGGGGACAGAGCGAAGTTACATGGGATTCTCTCCAACTACTACAGTCCATATAGCGAACGATGGACTATTGCAGGGCGTGACATTGCTCGTCTTAAAGAATCAATCTTCTTATTTTGTATAGCTTATATAATGCCTAAAATATACTTTAAAAATCATCCTAATATTGTATCATTTATTAGATTTTTTTATTTTCTGGATAGTTTCTATCTTTTTAATTTAATCATTCATGATGAAAAAATTCTCAATGATCAACTACAAATAATTAATGCAACATATTTATGGATCGTCGCAATTGTAATTGTAATCATTGATTTCCTCATGAGATTATTACGAAATGGATTTTTTACTGGAATGAGGAAATACATAATTAATTATGCAAAATTCATAAAAATCATTTTGTTCATTTTATCATTTTTTATATTTCTAACTTGTTTTATCTTTCGTACATGGGAGGGGAAGGAAACTTACCTCTTCACAGCACATGATGGCACACAATGGTCACATAGAGAGGAACCCTCGTTAATTGGTTTCATATATCCTATATTAGAATCAATTTTCTTATTTCCTATGGCTTTTAATATGCCTAGATATTACTTTAAAAATCATCCTTATGTTATGTCATTTTTGAGATATTTTTATTTTATATTTAGTATCAGTCTTGTGATTTTTGTCTTAATCAGACAACAAGTATCAATAGAAAATGCACTTAATCTATCTTACGAAACATTGATTGCTTTATTAATATTTTTTTTGATCGTCGCATTTGCAATTGTAATGATTGATTTTCTCATTATATTATCAAGAAGTGTTCAAGATCCTAGAACAGTAAATGGATTTTTTTCTAAATTTATAGCTTATGTGAGTTTAATTTTACCTTTACTAACAGCTTTGCTTTTTCCCAATTGTATATTCGGATTTAGTTATTGGATACGTTTGGAGGGTTTACCAAATCAAGATACTTTTATAAATCCGTTTGATGCATACTACTTATCTTTTGTAATTAATTATGCTTTACCTATAGATAGTAGTGCGCCTGCTATTATTCGAGAGAGTATTAAAAATATCAACTCAGATGCTTTATTAGCAATTATAGAAATTATCCATATTACAGTATGTAGAATTATTGATCTTTCCATAATTGCTGTTGTTATAAACTCTATAAATGATCTAATAGTGAAAACAAATGTAAAAGAAAAACGATTTAAATTAATAAATTCGGTTAGAAAATAAAATTGTTAGGGATACTCACTATTTTTAGCTTCTGATTAGACGAAAAAAATCATGAATATCTGTTAAAAGGACAAGTTATCCTTTAGATGTCTAAATAGGGCATTCATGCTATAATGAACCGGATGGTAGGTTCTCCCATTTGTCATTTTAGATATCTTCTTAAAAAGCGGCTCTCGGTAACGACCTCCTTTTGACGTTTACTCTCACAATATACAAAATTCATAGATTGGGCTTTTTTTCGTCGGGTCAGAGCATTTATTTACCCGATTCCTTGAGCAGAATTTCTCGACCACTTTCCAGTGGCGACCAAACAGTTGGGCATGGCGTTTGGTAAAAAACCAATTTTAGTATGGTGGATAACGGTCCGTTGATGGCTCCAGCATTTTAACAAGGAAAGCAAGCTGCCTTCTCGCTCCAAAATTCAGGATGTTGATTGCGTGAAAACTTGGGATAATTAGAGCCTCTTCTACGGTAAAATTCGGGTCCAACTCTGCTTTTTTTATCTCAAATACTTTACGATAATCGTTCGCGAATAAAAACCAATTTACTCCTCCTGCTTGCAGATCCTCAACTAAATGATCCGGTAATAGTCTAATGTGATGAAAAGTAAATAAGCTTCACTGTTGCCTTTAAGCAACGAATTACTTCTTAAGGCATTTTTATATTATATATGGTGAAATTCAGTATGAAAGGAGGTTATTATGAAAAAGAATGCGTTACCTTTTTTTATATTACTTCTTGGTGTGATAATTGGAACAATTGGTTATTATTTTTTCACGAATGTATTTATACCAAATATGATGTAATCGTCCTCAGAAGTTCTGAGGTTTTTATTTATTTACTAGGTGCTTCTCTTTTATGTCTTTAAACTGCCTTTATAACGCTGGGATTATTCCATTGGATCATTAATACAGTCCATTGCTGAGAAAAAACGCGCAAAATACGCTGCCAATCTTGAAGCGTATAAAAAACAGTTAGAAAAAGATGTTTTATCTATTCCAAAAGAAAACCTCGTTGAACCACCGTTAAACATTATAGGACCGCGCAAATGTATGGTCGACATTGGAAAGACGTTGAAAAAATAACTTCTGAAGAAATTGGGTAAATACAACACCTTAATGAGATACCGTCAGGAAAAAGAGTACGACCATTAGGGTAAGCATTCGATTTTTCGGATCGCCAAATTTCAATCCACATGAAGAGTGCAACGCTGTTAAAACTAATGCCTGAAATTCCAAATGAAACTTTTCATAATGGAGGATAAATAGATATTTCAATCCACGCACTCATGAACGCCTTGGATAATAAACCTAAGGCGTGTTTTTCTATAGTGCATGGTGTCAATAACTTTTTGTAAAATGCTATAGCTTATGATATAATATATCATGGTTAGTTATACAATAACGAGGTGATGCTAAATGGAGTTAAGCGAAGCGATTAAAAAAGTGCGTTTGGAGCTGTGTTTGTCTCAAGAGGGGCTTGCCCGTGAGCTTCATGTTGGCTTTACCTCTGTGAACCGATGGGAGAACAATCATACAAAGCCGAATCAAATTGCTAGACATGCCTTAATCGAGTTTTGTAAAAATAAAAATGTAAGTTCTGAATTGATTGAGTTTCTTGTGAAAGCAAAATAGATATTATGTAGTTGTGGAAAAGGGCTTTGGGAATTACTATTCATATAATATGAGGAGATAAGATATGAAAGCTGAAAAGCAAATAGAAGCCGCTTTTATAGAAAAGCTTAGGGACTTAAAATACACATATCGTGAGGATATTAGAGATAAAGCTTCGCTTGAAGCTAATTTTAAAGAACATTTTGAAAGATTGAATCGGGTGAAATTAAGCCCGTCTGAATTTGCACGCCTCAGAGATAGCGTTGTCACTGCAGATGTATTCACTGCAGCTAAGACTCTACGAGAAATCAACACTTTTAAACGTGATGACGACACGCCGCTGCAATATACCCTTGTTAATATTAAAGACTGGTGTAAAAATGAATTTGAAGTTATAAACCAACTACGCATAAACACAGATAATAGCAATCACCGTTATGATGTTATGATACTCATTAATGGAGTTCCTGTTGTTCAGGTGGAACTGAAATCACTTCAAATCACGCCTAAAAAAGCAATGGAACAAATCGTAGACTATAAAAACGACCCAGGCAACGGTTATACAAACTCACTGCTTTGCTTTATACAACTTTTTATCGTGAGCAATGAGAGGAACACATATTATTTTGCCAATAATCACAAGGAACACTTTTGTTTTAATGCAGACGAGCGATTTTTGCCAATCTATCAGCTTGCAGATGAAGACAATAATAAAATCAGCCATCTTCACTATTTTTCTGACAAATTTCTGCCAAAATGCACTCTCGGGCAGCTAATAAGCCGATACATGGTACTTGTTGCAAGTGAACAGAGATTGATGATTATGCGTCCTTATCAGATTTACGCTGTTAAGGCAATAATGGATTGCATTGATCAAAACCGTGGCAATGGATATATTTGGCATACTACCGGAAGTGGAAAAACACTTACATCATTTAAAGCATCAACACTTTTGAAGGACAATCCTGAAATTGAAAAGTGTCTATTTGTTGTTGACAGAAAAGATCTTGATAGACAAACTCGATTGGAATTTAATAAATTTCAAGAAGGCTGCGTTGAAGAAAACACCAACACAGATAGTTTAGTTAAGCGTCTTACTTCGGATGATTATCGTGACAAAGTTATTGTTACGACAATTCAAAAGCTTGGACTCGCCCTTGATGAAGATAGCAAACGCAACCAAGAAAAAAAGAAAAAGGGCGAACCCACTTACAAAGAACGCTTAGCAAAACTTAGCGATAAACGTATTGCTATTATTTTTGATGAATGTCATCGCTCGCAGTTTGGAAATAACCATGAAGCAATTAAAAACTTTTTCCCTAAAGCACAGCTTTTTGGATTTACCGGAACGCCAATATTTGAAGAAAATGCAACGTATAAACAAGTTGATGGTACAGTTGGTTCTTATATCACTACAAAAGATGTTTTTGAAAAAGAGTTGCATGCCTATACAATAACTAATGCCATTGATGACCGCAATGTGCTGCGGTTTCATATCGATTATTTCAAACCAGATGATGCTAAAAAAGCTGCAAAAGTCGCTGATGTTGTTAGTAAAAAAGCGGTTGCCGAAGCAATATTATCAAAGCACGATGCAGCAACAAACGGAAGACGATATAATGCTATTTTTGCAACAGCTTCAATAAATGATGCAATAGAATATTTCGAACTCTTCAAGTCGTTGCAAGAAGAACGTAAAAACAATGAGAATGAGAATTTCAAGCCATTGAATATTGTCTGTGTTTTCTCTCCTCCAGCTGAGGGAAATAAAGATGTTAAGCAGCTCCAAGAAGACCTACAGCAAGAAAAAGCTGACAATGAGCAAGAGCCGGACAAGAAAAAGGCTGCACTTAAAAACATCATTGATGACTATAATATGCAGTACGGTACAAATCACAGCATAAACGAATTCGATTTATATTATCAAGATGTGCAAAAACGCATCAAAGATCAAAAGTATCCTAATTCCGACTATCCACATGAAAACAAAATTGATGTAACAATTGTTGTAGATATGCTTCTAACAGGATTTGATTCTAAGTATCTAAACACGTTGTACGTTGATAAAAACTTAAAGCAACACGGCTTAATTCAAGCATTTTCAAGAACAAACCGTGTTTTAAACGACACAAAGCCTTACGGAAATATTCTTGACTTTAGAGGGCAAGAAAAAGATGTAGATGAAGCTATTGCACTGTTCTCCGGAAAAGAAAATAGTAGCAAAGCAAAAGAGATTTGGCTTGTTGATCCGGCTCCTGTTGTGGTAGAAAAGCTGGATAAGGCAGTTGCTGAGCTAGAAAAATTCATGGAATCACAGGGGTTAGAGTGCAAACCGGAACAAGTAAGTAACCTAAAAGGTGATGCCGCACGAGGTGAATTTATCAATAAATTTAAAGAAGTGCAGCGACTTAAAGCACAACTTGACCAATATACAGATATCAAAGAAGAGCAAGCGACCAAAATTGAGGAATTGTTGCCGGAGGATACTTTGCGTGCGTTCCGTGGTGCCTATATTGAAACAGCTCAAATGTTAAAAGCACAACAAGGCAAAGATATTAAGGATAAAGATCCCACGGTCGAACAGCTCGATTTTGAGTTTGTTCTATTTTCATCTGCCATAATTGATTATGACTATATCATGTCACTTATTTCAAGGTATACGCAACCGGATGTGCCTAAAAAAGAAAAAGTGAGCCGTGAGCAGCTCATTAGTTTGCTTTGTTCAAATTCAAATATGATGGAAGAGCGTGAGGATATTATTGCTTATATCAGCACTCTTGAAGCCGGAAAAGGTTTGAACGAAAAAGCAATAAAAGCCGGATACCAAAAATTTAGAGAAGAAAAAGCAGCCAAAGAAATGGCGGCAATTGCAAACAAACACAGCATTGAGCCTGTATCATTGCAGGCATTTGCAGATGAAATAATGGGGCGTATGATATTTGACGGTGAAAAGCTGAGTGATTTGTTAGAGCCGCTGGGGCTTGGCTGGAGAGACCGAACAAAGAAAGAACTGGAACTGATGGATGATTTAATTCCGCTACTAAAAAAGCTTGCAAGCGGACGTGTGATTGTGGGGTTGAATGCGTATGAATAAGAAAGAGAAAATGGCTTTAGTGCCGAAACTAAGATTTCCAGAGTTTACTTCAACTGGTGAATGGAAAATAACAGCGCTTAATGTTTTAGCTGATAAAGTAACCATCAGAAACAAAGATAATTCTATAAATCGTGTGCTTACAAATTCTGCTGTCGAAGGCGTTGTAGATCAAAGCGATTATTTCGACAGAGAAGTTGCAAATCAAAATAATCTTGAGAATTACTTTATCATAGATAAAAATGATTATGTTTATAACCCACGCATATCCGTAACTGCGCCTGTTGGTCCAATATCAAAAAACAAAGTTGGACAAGGTGTTATGTCACCATTATATACAGTGTTTAGATTCAAAAAACATAATAATGATTTTTATGAGCAATATTTCAAAACGTCCCTTTGGCATAATTATTTAAAAAGCGTCTCAAACACCGGTGCGAGGTATGACCGTATAAGTATTTCAAATGAAAATTTTATGAAGATGCCTTTGCCTTACCATTTAGAGGCTGAACAACAAAAAATAGCCGACTGCCTTTCTTCGCTTGATGATCTTATTGCCGTTGAAGATGAAAAGCTTACGGCTCTTAAAGCACATAAAAAAGGTTTGATGCAAAAGATGTTTCCCGCTGAAGACAAGACCGTACCCGAAAGGAGATTCTCGGATTTTAAGGACAGCGGCGAATGGGTAAAAAAGACTCTTGGTCAATTAGGTGAGCTTGTCTCAGGGTTAACATACAGTCCAGATGATATCAGAGAAAACGGTTTGCTTGTTTTAAGATCGTCAAATATCAAGAACAATGTCATCACATTAGATGACACCGTTTATGTTAGAACAGATATAAGCGGTGCCAATCTTTCTTTTGAAAATGATATATTAATTTGTGTCCGAAATGGTTCGAAAGCTTTGATAGGTAAAAATGCGATTATTCCAAAGGACATGCCTTTATGTACTCATGGCGCGTTTATGACAGTCTTTAGAACGAAGTTCTCCAAATTTGTGTTTCAACTACTCCAATCAAAGGCTTATGATAAACAAGTGAAAGCTGATTTGGGTGCAACCATAAATTCAATTAATGGAACCCAATTGAAAAAATATGTCTTCTATATTCCAAAAGATATTAAAGAACAAGAAAAAATAGCTAACTGCCTTTCTGCTTTAGACACCCTCATAACCGCACAGGCAGAAAAAATTGAATTTTTGAAAGTTCATAAAAAAGGCTTAATGCAAGGGTTGTTCCCTTTTATTGAGAAGGTGGGCAAATGAGTCCTCAACCGACATCTTCTTTTACTGATTTAAATGCATTAGCAACCCATTTTAGAACTCTTCTCGAAAACAAGAAATATGTTCTCCTTTTTGCCTACAATGGCACAGGCAAAACAAGGCTTTCAGGCGCGTTTAAGGATTTAGGGAAACAACCTATTCCAGAAAGTGAAGAAAAAACGTCAGATACATTATATTACAATGCTTTTACAGAAGATTTATTCACTTGGGATAACGATTTAAGGGGTGACACCAATAGACGGTTGAATATTAATAAATATTCTCGCTTTTTTATCGGTTTAAGAGAGCTTGAAATGGAAAGCCGAATTCGTCCGTTTTTAAGAAGATATGCTAACTTTGATTTTAATATTAATTATGATGATTGGTTTATTCATTTTTCACGGGAAATACGAAAAGATAATATGACTGAAAAAATAGATAATATCAAAGTTTCCCGTGGCGAAGAAAACATCTTTGTTTGGTGTTTTTTTCTTGCGGTTGTTCAATTAGTCGTTGACCAAGAACCAGCTTACAGTTGGATTAAGTACATCTATATCGATGATCCCATTTCATCACTGGATGATAATAACACCATTGCAGTTGCAAGCCATTTAGCACAGTTGCTAAAGAGCCAAGAGGATATTAAAGTAGTCATATCATCACATCATTCGTTGTTTTTCAATGTAATGTATAATGAGTTTAAAAGAGCAAAAGGAAAGGACTATTTCTTATCCAAGAATAAGGAAACAGGTGAATACCTCATTCAAGAAACCGGAGATTCTCCATTTTTCAACCATGTTGCATTAATAAAAGAGCTAAGCAAAGCAGCGGACACAGGTCAACTCTACACTTATCACTTCAATATTTTGCGAAACATTCTTGAAAAAGCAGCATCTTTCCATGGATTCAAAGACTTCACCGAATGTATTAAGCGTGATGAAGATGATGAAGATGGCGTTACCTATGCAAGGTATGTGAACATATTAAGCCACGGAAACTACTCGCTGTTTGAGCCTTTAGAAATGGTTGAAGATAACAAAGAGGTTTTTAGAAAAATTTTAAGGGGTTACATGGAATCATATCGATTTAACCCTGAACTATTTATCGAAGAATAGAGGATAAAACAATGAACGATACACAACAAAAACAATTAGGTGTAACTCTTTGGGGCATTGCTGACAAATTACGTGGAGCCATGAATGCCGATGACTTCCGTGATTACATGCTGTCTTTCCTTTTCTTGCGCTATCTTTCAGATAATTATGAGGAGGCAGCGAAAAAAGAACTTGGCAGCGATTATTTGCAATGTGAAGAAGACATAAAAAATGTCGTTATTGCTGATAGGCAAGATGATACTATTAGCACACTGAAAAAACAGATAACAGATTATTTCAGCAATCAACCAGAAGAAAATGCAAAAAAGTTGTTAATAGAAGAACATCAGGCGTTGCTGGAAAGCAAAAAATTAACTCCCCTTGTTGTTTGGTACATTAAAAATTTAGATCAGGTGGCTACATTTGAAAAACAGATGCGGCGTAAAGTTCATTTTGTAATTAAGCCGCACTATCTCTGGAGTAATATATATGAATTAGCCCGCACACAAAGCAAGTATCTTTTGAAAAACTTGCAAGCAGGCTTTAAGTTTATAGAAAATGAATCCTTTGATAGCACATTTCGTGGATTATTCTCAGAGGTTAACCTTGACTCTGATAAACTTGGAAAAAATTATGAATTGCGCAATGCAACGTTGTGTTCAATTATAACTGAAATTGCCGAAGGATTATCGGAGTTCCCTAATGAAAGTGACATTTTGGGCGATGCCTATGAATACTTAATAGGGCAATTTGCAGCGGGCTCAGGCAAAAAAGCCGGAGAGTTCTATACTCCCCAGCAGCTTTCAACCATCCTTTCTCGCATAGTCACACTTGACAGCCAAGACCCAAGCACAGGCAAAAAGAAGCATCTTAAAAACGTGCTTGACTTTGCATGTGGCTCCGGCTCGCTTCTTATTAACGTTAGAAAGCAGCTTGGTGCTAAGGGTATCGGGCAGATATACGGACAGGAAAAGAACATCACAACTTACAACCTTGCTCGCATGAATATGCTGCTTCATGGGCTTAAAGATTCCGAGTTTCAAATATTTCACGGCGATTCACTGCTAAACGACTGGGATATTTTAAACGAAATGAACCCAGCAAAAAAGTTGGAATTTGATGCCGTAGTAGCCAATCCCCCATTTAGCTACCGCTGGGAGCCAAACGATACATTGGCAGAAGATTTTCGTTTTAAAAGCTATGGACTTGCACCAAAATCAGCAGCAGACTTTGCCTTTTTACTACACGGATTCCACTTTTTAAGCGATGAGGGCACTATGGCAATCATCTTGCCTCATGGTGTTTTGTTCCGTGGTGGTGCAGAAGAGAAAATCAGAACAAAGCTGCTCAAAGATGGAAATATAGACACTGTTATTGGATTGCCAGCTAACCTTTTTTTCTCCACCGGCATTCCAGTCTGTATTCTTGTGCTCAAAAAGTGTAAGAAATTTGATGATGTGTTGTTCATTAATGCAAGCGAGTATTTCGACAGAGGGAAACGTCAAAATGTTCTTTTGCCGGAGCATATCGATAAAATAGTGGAAACATATCAATACCGCAAAGAAGATGATAAAAAGTACTCTCGTCGTGTCTCGATGGAGGAGATTAAGAAAAACGACTATAACCTAAATATATCACGATATGTGAGCACGGCTGCGGAAGAAGAAATTGTTGACCTTGCAGATGTGAAAAAGAATCTGGATGAAATCGAAGATGCTATTAGCAAGGCAAAGGCTAAGCATAATCAGTTCTTGAAAGAGCTTGGATTGCCTGAGTTACCTTGAAGCGAGATAATTATGCTATATAAGTTTGGGTTAGGTTGAATTACTTAGTGGTTGTGATCTTATACTGGATTTATAAAAAAGTGATTATTCCTTATCTTATGTGGTATTGTGTTGACTCAAAGGAGGTAGATACGATGCCACAAATCACCCAGCGGTTATACCGCAACTTTTATCAAAAGCCTGCTACCCCTGAAGGAAAAAGGCGGTTGCAATCCAACATCAGTCTGCTAAAACGCAATTTCTCCAACTGGCAGAAAAAGATACTGCTACGAATCATTGATGACAATGACTTAATCTGTGCTATCATTGCACAGGACAGCTTTGAGCAGGGCTTCCGGCTCGGCATTAAATTATTAACTGAAGTATATAACCCCAAAGGCGGCATATCCGATGAAGATTCGGGTATGCCGCCTTGGCTATGAAAAAATCATTATTATCTCTTCTGGTGATTGGTATGCTGGTAGCATTTTTAGCACCGCTGACCCCACAGGAATCCGCATCACAGCTGCCTAAAATTCACCCCGTGACATGTAGTTTTATTTGTTATGAAAGTATTGGAAACAATTTATCAATCTAAACCTGACTATCCAATTAACTTATTAAAAAAGGAAGAAAAATAATTGATTTTCAAATAAAAATCTTAGAGCAGCCATACTTTGCAAGCTGTTCAACTTGGAGAGAATAATCCTGGTCCAATGTACTTACCCTTGCATATCCAATAAGTTCACCCATTACTCTCACTCCCGTCTAAAAGACACATCTATTATATACTAACTTTTAGACGTTTAATACAACTAAAAAATTGCAGTCTTAGGCTGTTATATAAATATGATTCATCCTGATCCGGACCAAAGGAGAAGAGAATTGGATCGGTTCAAGGAGCATATTCGGTTTGCACGGGATTTTGGCTGCAGTATCGTTGGGACGGCAACAGGGAATGTCAACGCAGAGATTGCCTATACGGAGGAAAACTTCGAAGAAAAACCGTTTATTGAAGTGGTTGAAAGTGTGAAGGAGCTTGTTGAAGAGGCTGAAAAATTTGGGGTCATTGTAGGGATTGAAGGCGGCATCAATCATCCGATCAATACACCCAAACGAATGAAAAGCCTTCTCGATTGTATAAATTCAAACAATCTTCAAGTTAGATTTGATCCGGTAAATTATTTATCTATCTATAATTATAAATCTTAATATATTAATGGAAGAAACAAGGGAACCGTTTATTGACGAAGGCATCAAATATATAACTAGGAAGTTTCTGGAGGCGTAATATTACAGATAGCAGGAAGCTTGTAGGAAGAAGAAATCTAGCAGGAGATTTAACTGTTATTAGCATCCAAATACTAAAGATTGAGCAAGAGCAAAAACTCATAGATAGCAGCCTTCATATCATTAAAGCGTTTCGTATAAATGAAATAGTAACAGACGTGGAAGAGAAAATACATTTGGACAGAATATTTTTTGAAGTATGCCTAGAATTGAATAAAGAGCGTGGAAAAAGAAAATAAAAAGGATTGTCTATTGAAGAGGAAAAGCCCTAATCAATTGAGAAGGGCTTAATATATACATTAGTAGTCCTCTTTTGTCCTCCTACAGCAGTCCAGACACATGTGGACTGTAGGAACAATGGTGGCAAATTGATGGTAAAACCACTCATGCTGCCACCATTGTGGCTTAGTGACAGGGTTCCTGCTGTAGACCGCAAAGTAAATTTGAAGAAATAATAAATAAAACGCACCCTATTTTTTTATTTCTTCAAGCTTTCTTCCGTTGACTGCTCTATATAAGGAACCTTGAGATATTCCAGTTGCTGAGACTATCTCCTTTATAGAATATTCTTCACTATCATACATCCTTAGCGCAACAGCAAGCTTTTCTTTATCCAACTTGGGTCTACCTAATGTTTTCCCACGTCTTTTACTTGCTTCAAGTCCTTCCTTTACTCTCTCAGCAATAAGGTTTCTTTCTAATTCTGCAATGACACACATCATTTGGAACATGGCTTTGCCCGTAGAGGTTCTTGTATCCATATTTTCTTTTAAAGAAATGAATTGCACCCCTATCTCTTCTAACTGTTGAATAATGTTGAGGATATCCAATGTTTTACGTCCTAAACGGGAGATGCTTTCCACTACAACTGTATCGCCTTTCCGAATGACATCAAAAAGTTGATGAAGTCCTTTTCGATCTTTAACCGTACCAGTAAATTTCTCCTTAACAATTTTTTCACAACCATATTCATTAAGCATACCAATTTGCCGATCTAAGTTTTGGTCAATAGTAGACACCCGAGCATACCCGATTATCATTTGTAACCTCCAATAAACTTGTATATTTTTATTTTACTAGAGGGGTACTTATTGTAAAGGTATTTGGTAATACTTTTGGTAATTATTTTTGGTAACTGCTAATCGTTGAGTAATTATTTTCTACCAACAATAAGAGAAACTGAACCATCTGCAGGGCTGAATGACGCAGCCACTTTTCTTCCACTAGCAGTAAATTTCTCTGGAATGGTATTCTTATATTCGAAGTGTTTGCCCATGTGCCTCTTCATGTACTTTTTGATAGTTAAATAAAAAAATCCACTATCTTTTGAGATAGCGGATTTCTAAATAGGTCTAATTGAGGTTAGGTTTCTTTAATTTTACACTTGAAATAACAAACGCGATGACAAGAACAATTGTGGCAAATATATACGGCATATCGATATTGATATCAAATAAAATACCGCCAATAATTGGTCCGAGTATGATGCCTAAGCTTGTGTAAGCCGAGTTCATACCAGCAATATACCCCTGATTTTCCCCAGCGATTTTCGATAGAAATGATGTAACAGCGGGGCGTAAAATATCACAAGAGAAAAACGCAATGCTAGTAATAACGATCATCATCCAATAACCATCTACTAAAATGGTAATAAATATAAAAATGGCAGTAGACAGTAAGGATAAATTAATAAGCATTCGTTCTCCGATTAAATTGACCAACTTATCAAAGAATAAAATTTGGGCTACAACCCCAGCAATTGAGCCAACGGTGATAATGATTGAGATATCACGTACAGTAAATCCAAACTTTTCATCGACGAATAAACTAAACATCATTTCATAAACAGCAAGTCCAAATGCTAGTACGAATACAATGAGTAGCGGGGTGAAATACTGTGGATGAAATGATTTTTTAAATTCTTGAATGAATTGTGGTCGTACAGCTGATGCACGATTTTTTTGTAATTGCTCTTTTGAAATAGACTCATCTAATAAAGAGAAAATAACAATTGCAGCAATCAATGAAATGGCAGCAGCAAAGAAGAATGGAGCACGTATGCCGAACTCTGCAATAAACCCGCCAATTGCTGGTCCAATAATAAACCCTGAACTAATCGCAGCAGATTGGTAGCCTAATACTTTTGCGCGATTCGCCAGCGTTGTTTTATCTGCAATATACGTAATAACAGCTGGCATAATAAAGGCGTTACTTACACCACCGAGTAGTCGGCTGACAAATAGGAGCCAAGTTTCATTAGCAAAGCCAAATAGTACCTCTGAAAATGAAAATAACAAAAGACCGATGACTATTATTTTTTTGCGGCCGATTGAATCGACCCAAACACCTGTAAAAGGGGAAACAAGTAACTGAGCAAATGCCATTGCAGCGTACAAGTAACCAACAACGGCACCACTCAAGCTTAGTTCCTCCGCAATAGAGGGTATAACTGGTACGGCAAGTCCGATCCCTACATAAGCAATAAATAAACTAGATAATGCAAGTGCGATTGACACTTTTTCTTTTCGATTCATGATATGATTGATTTCCTCTAATTGATTGTAAGACAAATCGCAATCCTATTGTTGGATTTCGAAATGGATGCATTCACTTTCTTCATTGTTTCTAAAACGTTGCGCAGGCTATCTAAATCGATCAGTGCATAATGTTTCTCCGCAAACTCTTCGTCCGCTTCTTCGATTAATGGTCTGATAAGTGAGACCTTGCTCTGCCAACACGATGAAAAATTCACGATGATTGTTTGGATTGCTCTCACGCGTAATGAAATTTTGAGCTTCAAGCTTGGCGAGTACCTGGCTTACTGCACTTTTGAAAATGGCAAATTGCGTCGCGATTTCATTGTAATACGTGGGTGTTCCATCACATAAAACAAAATGGTTTCTTGTTGTGCTGTTAAATTGTAATCATTAAACTTTTGAGCGTTTTTGTTGTACATGACGTAGTTCCATACTAAAAGCATAACGATTGGAATTTAAATAGCACTCAGGACACCTACAAAATACGTCACTTAGCTTTAAATACATAGGAAAGCTATATATAAACTTTAGCTTTTTACTTGATTCCCTTTAAAATACCAAACAACTACAGGAATAAGTAACAATGATAAAACGGCTCCAGAAATTGATAGTATCGTATAACTAGAATGTGCGACAACCATTCCTGACAAGGCTCCCCCTGCTGCTCCTGATAGTGCTACAAAGACATCGAATGTTCCTTGTGTTTTCGCACGTATAGATGGATGTGTTGAATCTATAATGAGAGCAGTTCCCGTTAATAAACCAATGTTCCAACCTACACCTAGTAATACTAGTGCTAGGATTAGCAATAATAATGAGTCTGCCGGTGCAAAAGCTGCCACCAATCCAGCAGCAAGGAGTGTAGCACCTGAAGCAATAGCCATAGTAGTGCGACCAAACTTATCTACTAATAAACCAGTCAATGGTGAAGGAAGATACATCGCTGCTATATGGAACCCTATAACTAATCCCACTTCGCTCAAACCATGACCGTGATGTCCCATGTGAACTGGTGTCATTGTCATAATAGCTGTCATGATTAGTTGAGCTAAAATCATTATTACAGCTCCAACCATAATTCCTTTTTTGTTTATGGTAGGACTTTTTAGACTTCCTCCTGTCTGAACTTTATGGTCTTTTTTCTCAGCATTCGCAATTGCTGTAGATACAAACAGTGGATCTGGACGAAGAAAAATTAAGAGAATTAATCCAGCAATAATAAAAGCTGCTCCTGACATGATAAACGGACCAGCTAAATTTGGAACACCAATTGATTCTGCAAATTCTCCCATTGGAGTAACTAAGTTAGGACCTACTACAGCTCCTAAAGTAGTAGAAACCAAGGCCATACTTGCAGCAGTTGCTCGTTGTTTCTCATTTGCAAGGTCTGTCCCTGCATACCGAGCTTGAAGATTAGAAGCCATACCTGCTCCATAAATAAGAAGGGCAACAAATAAAAAGGCAATGCTGTTGATTAAAGCCGCAATTACAACACCTATAGCACCTAATCCACCTATAAGGAAACCACCTGCAAGTCCAGCTCTACGACCAAAACGTTGTGAGGATGCTCCTATAAGTAGGGCAGCTACGGCAGATCCAAAAGTAAAGAGGGCAATTGGAATTCCTGCTGCATTTTCTGAACCTAACATTTCTTGTGCAAGAAGCGCCCCAACTGTTATCCCAGCACCAAGTCCTGCTCCCCCAAAGATTTGTGAAAGAATCAAGATTTTTAATGTTTTTTTATAAAGTTGGTTTTGTTTTTCTGGTAAATCAATATATTCTTGTAACCATAAAGGATGCTGTGTTGATGTATTTTTACTTTTTCTTGCCATGAACTCTACCTCCTAACAAAATATCTTTATGGTTTTCGTGTTTATTTGTCAGCCTTTGAACAATTTATTTATGTTATTTCATATGTTCGTATCTCTTTATATTTATAATTAGAAGAAGCCCACAATTCAATGGTAGATAATTATGAGCTTCTTCCGTTCACTAATTTTCCAATGAATACAACTATATTTTTATAGTATTCATATTACATTTTATAAGCTTCACCATCTTCTGGTACTAAAATATTACTTGAGAATCCTTTTTCTTTACTAAAGTTTTTTAATTCTTCTCTAGATAATGTCCAATGGTTAACAGCTTCCATATGAACAGAAATAATCTGAGCATTAGGAGCAGCCTTGTGAACTTCATAGATGTCTTCTTTTCCCATGATGAGCGAACCTAATTCTAATCTTTGATTGTCTCCACCATTAACCACAATGATTTCTGGTTGATGTGTATGAATCTCGTCTTTGATAGCATCTTGCCAAACTGTATCACCAGCTACATATAAGACTTTCTCACTTGGGTGCTTGAATACTACTCCACAAACTTCACCCATTAATTTTAATAACTCTTCGCCTCTACCATGTTCACCTTTTGTTTTTAATAATTGGATACCTTCAAAAACAGTGTCTTGTTGTAGTACTTCTACATTTTTGAAACCACTTGCCTTTACTTCTTTTGCATCTGCTTCATTTTGAACAAACATTTTGATATCTTTAGGCAATAGGTTTTTTGCCACATCATCAAAGTGATCAAGATGTAAATGAGTAACAATTACTGCATCTACGCCATCCAGAATGTTATCAATTGATGTTGGCAAACTCACCACAGGATTAAACAGATCTTGTCTGATCGTAGCAGGGAAAGCAGGGTACGTACCTTTCTCTGCTAACATAGGATCTATTAAAAATTTTTTATTTGCATATTTTACAACAATTGTTGCATTTCGAATTTGTGTAATATTCATATTTACAACTCACTTTTCTTTTTATTTGTCTTAGTTTGACAGAGTTAAGTGTATAATATCAGCAGTGTTCAAATACATAGATAAAATAAAGTGTTTTAACTCTTTGACTTTATTTTCGAAAGGAATTAACGTTCAAATAGATCAAACAGATAAAAAAATATAGTGAAATTATGTAACAAAAGCCGATTACAATGAAAGAACTGGGAGAGAGTACATTTAACATGGCCAGCAGCTGCAGCCTAGTAGAGAAGCTAGAAGATAACGGAATTATTGAGGGGGATAGCGTTAAAGTAAATCAAGAAAAAATAGGGTACTTTATGTATACCTTCATCAATATCTATATTTATGGCAAAAACAATTCCTGTACATGGTCTTACATGGACCAAAAACAGGCTATCTTGATTTTTATCAGATGGAAATATTTATATCGAACAACAAGATAAAGTATAATGATTAAAGGGTGTCCAGAAATTATTTTTTCTGGACACCCTTTTTTAAGTTGTTGAAACATCTTTCTTGTGAAAGTAAAGATGTTATGTTCCCAAAGGAAGTTCTTTTATCTTAAAAATGTCTCTGTTGTTTTCACTGTTGCATAGATGCCATTTAATGCGGCCATAAATGCGTAGTGAACATGCTCAGCAGGAACGAGTTTATCTTCAATTTGTAATGTTGTTGTTGCACAAGCATCTTCTACCACTTGGCATGCATAACCATGTTCAACTGCAGAACGAACTGTTGCATCAATACACATATGGGACATCATACCGCAAACGATTAATTCTTTAACCCCTTGTTCTTGTAGCTTTCCATGTAAATCTGTATTGAAAAAGCTATTCGGCATATGTTTGACAATGACTGTCTCTCCCTCTAATGGACGTACTGACTCATGAATTTCGACACCTTCTGTATTTGGATGGAAAAAATGAGCCATGTTACCTTCTGTGATATGCTGTACGTGAAAGATTGGTGCGCCTGTTTGTCTGAAGTGCGTTAGCAGTTTAGCCGCATTTTGTGCTGCTTGTTCAGGGTTTGTTAAAGCCATCTTTCCATTTGGAAAATAATCATTTTGAATATCAATCACTAATAAAGCTGTTGTCATTTTCTTCACCTCTTAAAATTTTATATAGTATAAGGATATACAAAATTCATTCAATTTTCGATGGTCTCATGAAATACTATCATTCAAAACTATTTCACTATGAAAGGAGTTACTATGCAAATTGATTCAATTGATTTTCAAATTCTACAATTATTAAATAACAACGCTCGGATACAATGGAAAGAAATCGGTGAAAAGATTCATATGACAGGACAAGCGGTAGGCAATCGCATCAAAAAAATGGAGGATAATGGCATCATACAAGCATATTCGATTGTGATTGATGAATTGAAGGTGGGGCTTCCTTTTACAGCCTTTGTCATCTTTTTCATGAATGCATATAGGCATGATGATTTATTGGGATTTATTGCTATTCGTAATGAAATTAGCGAAGCACATCGTGTTTCAGGAGATGCATGTTATCTTCTGAAGATAACAGTTCGTTCACAAGAAGCTTTAAATCACTTTTTGAATGATTTATTGAAATATGGAAACTATCAACTTTATTTGTCTATTAAGGAAGTGAAAAAGTGTTATAATGCGTCATTAATGTCTGCTGAATAACATTTTTGTTATCATCATGTATCAATGTAAAGACCGTTACTAAGTTATGTATAAAAAAGCCCTAGCTTGGTAAATTTTCATGTCCGAGCTAGGGCTTTTTTAGAGAAGACATACATCATGTTATATGACCAAGCATCTCCGTTTTATAAAGTAAACTATTTACTAATAACAATCGACACTTTATAGTTTACATATTTGTTTAAGTCATTTAAAAATTGATCTAATACTTCGTTTGAGGGGAATTTACATTCAAGCAAATAGCAACCGTCTCCGCTAATTTTATAATTGTTTATTACATAGTTATCTTGTGTTTCTATAAAAGCCAAATAGGGTTGATGATGGATATTTTTAGTATAAATATTTAGAAATGCATGTATAGCAAAGCCTAATTTCACATGATTCACTTCGATACTACATCCTCTTATTATGCCATTGTCTAATAACTTTGTTACCCTTGAAGTGGTTGCTGGTGCAGTAAGATGTATTTTTTCCCCTAATTCTTTCATTGTCAGGCGGCTATTTTTAGACAATTCGTCTAGTATTTTTTTATCTGTTTCATCAATCATACTCTTGTGTCCTTTCTGAATAATAGGATGTGTTTTACATAATTTGTTCGATGTTCACTTTTTTATGCTTGCTTAAAAACTTTAAAAATAAAGTGAAAACGTGAAATAACTTTATTTTCTCTATGTAATTATCGATTGAGAAAATATATGCTTATTACCATACAAAATCAAAAGAGGAATGTACAGCATTTAATAAGGGACGCCAAAGCTTATTTATTGATTTTGTATAAGTTTTAAAAGAAAATTCATTTTTTTAGAGGTGACATGATGAAAAAATTTGATATATCTGTTTTATCAGTTGCTCCATTAAGACAAGGAGAAACAATGAAACAAGGGATTGATTCTGCAGTGTCATTGGCCAAAGCTGTAGATAAAATGGGCTATAAACGGATTTGGTTTGCAGAGCATCATAATCACGACGCTTATGCAAGTGCAGCTACCGTATTAATGGTGCAGCATATATTAGCAAATACAAAGGACATTCGCGTAGGTTCAGGGGGTATTATGCTGCCAAATCATTCTCCATTGGTCGTAGCAGAGCAATTTGGAACGCTTGAAACATTATATCCAAATCGTGTAGATTTGGCATTAGGGCGCGCACCAGGAACGGATCAAAAAACTGCCGATGTGATTCGTCGTTCAAATCATAATGGGGTGTTTTTCTTTGAACGAGAAGTAAAAGATATTTTGCGTTATGTAGGAAATGAGAGCGTGCAAGGAGAGGTTCGCGCTTATCCCGGTATTGGAACAAATGTACCAGTTTTTGTGTTAGGCTCTTCAACGGGTTCAGCTAAAATCGCTGCAAATCTGGGTCTACCTTATGCATTTGGTGCTCAATTTTCACCTCATGCAATGGAAGAAGCGCTCGCTATTTATCGAGAAAATTTCCAACCGTCTGCTTATTTACAAGAGCCTTATGTGATGGCTTGTATTAATGTGATTGCAGCAGATTCAATGGAAGAGGCAACATTGATTTCTGCAAGTCATTTGCAGGTGTATATCGATATATATACAAATAATTTAAGTCAGCTTATTCCACCAACTAAAAACTTCCTTGAATCGTTATCACAAGTTGAATTAGAAATTCTTCATCATCGACTAGGGTATACAATCATGGGTGATGCAGAAACAATTCGTCGTGATATAATTGAATTCCAACAGACTTATCAAGTAGATGAAATCATTGTGATATCTAATATTTACGAATTGAGCAAGGAAATTCATTCTTATGAGATTTTAAAACATGTTGTGGATGAGTTATTTGAATAAAGAATGGAGCTCCTTTAGAAGTGCGAGTCAGTTGCAACAGCCTATGATCTTCAACAATCGGGCGCTATCCTGGAACAAGGATAAGCGCTCATTTTCCATTTTAGGGCGCGATTCTGCAGCGAGAATTGTGCTCTTTATGTATGTTTAGGGCCATTTAATGAAATAAGGCTTATGAGCTAACTGCAGTTAAGTTGTAGAAGGATTTTTGTAATTAAAACAGAATAATTATATTTACCTCCAGAATTTGTAAGCAAGTTATTTATCATAAGGTATCAATTGAAAAATACAAGATAATGTAAAAAAGGAGGGAATTTAAAATGACGCATCCCGCATTAAAAATGTACGACTACCATATATGGGCAAATGGAGTTATAACTGATCGTTTAAAAGAACTTCCACAAGACATTTATCATAAGGAAATTCAGACTGGTTTTTCTTCGGTATCAAAGTTGTTGTCTCACATTTATCTCACTGATTATGCATGGTTTGACATTATCTCAGGTAAAAGTATGAATGAAGCAATCGCAACCACGAATCAATTAAGAGAACAGATCGAAATGAAAAGTATTGAAGAAATGAAAAAGATCTTTTTAGACTTATCTAAACGTTACAAAGAACTTCTGAACAGCCAAGGAAATATTGAAAAGGTGATAGTGGTTGATAACCCCTATGCTGGATTACTTGAAACTTCTGTTTCTGAAACGGTGCTACATGTTGTCACACACGGATCTTATCATCGTGGCAATATAGCTACCATGTTACGGCAAATGGGACACACCTCCGTGATGCAAGATTATGGACTTTACCTATTCATGCCCCAAACTTCATGATTACTCGTCTGGGGGTCTTGTATATTTTTATAAAAATTCTTCAATTAAAAGAGTGCAAATGTAATAAGGTGTGAACATGTTTCAACGACCTGAGTAATTCCAGAATAGGGCAATTCCAGTATAAGGAATTGCGTCTTTTTCCATCTTAAATAAGGTATTTCTTATTTGATAAGATAGATAAAGCGACATAAGGAGGTAAGTATTTTGGTTAGGATTGATAAAACTTTATCTGAGCTTTGGGATTAAAAAAATAACCCTGCTGATTTTACAATTGACCAACTAAAAGAAGTCGCAACAATGGCTATTAACGCTTTACACAAGCAAGAAATTGAACACGAAAAGTTTGTCAATGCATCTTATGAAGCCGTTAAAAAAGAGGAAGAAAAGGTTACCCACAATATGAAAAAGCAATTGAAGAATTTCAAAAAGAATATGCTTTAAGAGGTTTCGAGCATATAAAAGAGATATTCGATAAGAACTTTAATTAACGTCACACTCTTCATAAAAGCGCCAAAAATGACGCTTTTATGAAGAGTGAAATTTAACATGCATCCTAATCAAACTAATTTTTTAAAGAGTGGAGTAATCCACATGTACCAAATAAACAACGTACCAATAAATATGACATTGATCAGCACTAGATGCCATTTGAGCTTCATTGAATTGCCCCACTTAAAGTTTAATATTAGCATTTGCTAAAAGATATTGTATATTCAACAACAAATTATTGAAGTACAGATGATGATTAATGTCGCCCTACGAACATACAATGACCTGCTTGATTTATCCTATTGGTTGTTTCTATTTCGATTCCCTTGTTGACCATTATTTTGATTATCACCAGTAACTGTGTCAACAACATTTTCAAGAGATTGACCAATTTTGTTCATAATTCCACCATTATTATCATTTTGGCGATTATTATCTCCTTGACGGTTATTTTGCTTTTCCATATTTATCACCTCCGAATAATAGAGTTTGTAAATTTTAAAAAAATTAACCCGATTAGTCTAAAAAACAATTGTATTACACAATACGAAAATTTTATGCAATTGGAGAGAAGATACTTATTCCATAATCGGGCGCTTTTATGGAGTAACGAAAAAGCCCAATTTCTCTATTTTAATGCTGAGAAATTGGGCTTTTCATTTTGGACTTTCCTTAACATTATAAATTCGCGTTTTGCTGGTGGTACCCCCGTAAGTATTTGTTCGACCTCAGCGAACGGTTTCGTTGCCCTGACATAGTGTAGCGTATATTCTTTAGCGCCTGCAAGGGTATGCCCCCGGAGGCTAGTTTTTCCAGCACTTCCATTCGGTCATCGCTCCACTCGTCGCGAAGTGAACCGCCATTAGAGGTCCCGGGTAAAAAGCCGCCACCGAAGCCACATTCAGCACGCCCCCTTGGCGTCGTTTGGCTATATCCGGCAAGAACAACTTCGTCATAACCGTCAGAGCCGTGATACTGACGTCAATCACATTCGTTTCTTGTTCTAACTGCGTCTCCAAGAATGCGTACTGTTGGAATCTCGGGTGGTCGGCACTCATCAACATGTTAGCCTTTTCTTTTGTACGCTTGCATCAAAAATGGCCGAATGCTTTACTCATTTTCTTTTTCGCATGCACCTTGTTTTTGTTTAAAATCTATTTATTAGAAAGATAATAAATCCTTTGTGGCGTATTAATTAATCGTCCGTCGTTGACCTTTTCCGGTGAAGGAAAACAGGGAACACATCACTAATATTCGAGCAGCGGGAGCTCCACATAATAATAATAAATAAAAATGGAAACTCTAAATGTGCATTCAATCCACCAAGCGAATCAGTTCGAAAGTCGAGGTGTTCAAATCATGACTTTACCGATTACCATCTGGATAATCCTTAGTGCGGGCGGACTTTCTACACTATTTCTTCTTCGGAAAATCTTCCGTACGATTGAAATTATTTCTTATTTCTTGGGCGTATCCATCCCCATTCAACTGGTTTATACTGCGATTACATTTAATGCCGAAATGATTAAAATTACGGAAAAAGCTTCCATTTATTGGTTTCTAAATATGAACACGCTCATTTTTGCACCTTGCGTCACACTATGGCTGTTCTATTCATATTTCTGCCCAAACGCAAATTTTTTCGGAAAAGCGTTTCTGACAATAGGATGGCTAATGAGTATGTTTGGGTTGGAACTGCTGTTTCAGAGCTTCGGTTATTATACGTTTAAGCGCTGGAATATCGGCTACTCGTTCATTGAATGGCTCATCGTGCTTATGGTGTCAGGCTCCTTTATTTTATGGTTCCGGAAGATTCTGAGAAATCAGGCTGTTTTATGATCATCTACCTGCCTAAACGATTCGACCTGAATGAATGGTTCCTCATTTTATCTGTGATGGTAAATATCGTTTTCGCTTTGCCGCTGCCAAAGCGTTTTTCTCCCGCACTGACAACATTAATCTTGCTTCTTAACCTCTATCTTGGGCAAGTGTGCGACATTTTGATTGGGATATTGCCTTACGACCTTTATGATGAAAATGACAGTCCCAAATATGAAATCTTTGACGCGGTGCTTCATTTCTTTTCCTATCCGCCGGTCATGTATATGATGTTGCACTTTTATGACAGATGGAACTTGAAAGGAATTCTCCTTATCCTTTATATTGGGGGCTTTGCACTTTTGATAGTTGGATTGGAATGGCTCGCTGTCTTGGCACATGTGTTTAAGTACAAAAGCTGGCACCTTAGTTATTCGTTTTTCGTGTACACTGGAGTAATAACTTTAAACATTCTCTTTTTTCATCTATCACAATACCTGCTTCGGCGCAAAAAAAGCTCAGAGGATTTAAGCTAATCCACCGAATGTTTTTTCAATTAAACAGAAACGATAGGAACAATGTTGTTATTGTGTCAGGTGCAGTAGTAACTAAAGATGTACCAGACAACGTTGTAATTGGGGGTAATCCTGCAAAAATACTTAAACAAATTGAAGTGAAAATTGCACAATGTTTGTCATGCCGAAAGAATGAATTACAAGTAAAGGTGGCAACGATTATGAGTGATAGCATCATACTGATAGAGGAGTTCAACAATGCCGAAATAGATAAAAATTTAGGATGTTTATCCCCACCTAAAAAGTGGAAACTTAATTACAAAGGCTCAAATTTAATTTATTAAAACTGACAAGCAAATAGATTTTTGGCAAAAACACATTATGGCTTTGCAAGCTGATAATGGACATTTTTTGTACTATGAAGTGAACGGAGACTTTAGATTAACTACTAAGGTAAAATCTAAACCACAGAATAGATACGACCAAGCTGGTTTAATGGTACGACTTTCAAGTGATACTTGGTTAAAGACTTCTGTTGAATATATACCAGATGGCAATAGTAAATTAGGTGTTGTTGTAACAAATATAGAACTTATAATCTAGTACATATCGTTAGATGGAGCGCGGAACGATGGGAAACTATCACATTCCGTGTGGAGCAGGGGAAGATAACTTCAAACGCTTACCTATTGCTAACGATTCTTCAATTACAGGGGATCGCTTATCTTATTCAAGTAACGTAAGCAGTTTATTGCAACAAGAAAAATCAAAATATAATTAATGGATTTGGAAATAATAACCTTTAATGTCAATGACATAGGGGAACGATTTATTTATAATTAATGGTGTGAAGAATGAACTGAAATTGAAAAAAAAGAAAATTACCCAGAAAGTTGTTTGAGTTAATCGGAAGTTATGGTACCAGTAAATGCCGCATAAAGCCTTACTCTTGCTTTAATTACTTTTGTCGAAATATTATTTACCGAAATATGATACATAAAATAAAGTATTGAAAATAAAGCGGACGTTATGAAGAATAAAGTAAAACCCCAATTAATAAAATTTATCTTCTGATTAAAAATTGAACTAAAGGCGAATATACAGCATCCAATTATAAGTGAAGTGAAAAAAGAATAAACTATTATTCCATATAGAAAAGCCCTATGACTAAACTTTTTAAAAAGCTGTTCGGGATTCTCTGTTCCTTGACGTAAAAATTTTGTTGGTGGCTTTATTAAATAATGCTTTAGATTTAAGGCAATAAATGGATAAAACGTTACAATTCCACATAGTCCCAAAATAATATTATTTAGAGCACTAACTCCATTTAAACGTTTTGAGATGTTAATTAATAAAATTATTAAAAGAAACACTGAAAACCATATCCCTTTAGCTATTGGACCCTGTAACCAATCAATGGCTTTCTTGGATTTAGAAAATAATTTTTCAAAATGTTTCTTCATTGAAAACTCCCCATTTATTTTATTGTTTTGAAAGTAGAGATAATTATTTATATTTGAGATTATTATAGTATAGGATAAACTTTAAATAAACATTTTTGGAGAAGGGGTTGGGCAAAATCCCCAAAAGATATACCGTATTAAGCAGCCAAGGAAGAAAATAAACTAATGAAATCCCATCATTAGTGAGTGGAGCATTAGTGTAGTGATTCTAATCAAAAATATTCCAAGAAAAAGATAAAAGAAGGCTATTCCTGAATGACGAGAATAGCCCTTTTTAATGTTTTATTTGTCAGCATTTTGTGTGCGTGTTTGTGTGCGTCTTGTTTTAATGAAATTTAATAAAATTTAAACACAGTTTTTAAAAATATTGATAAATAGCCTTTTTTTAAACCCATTTCCTTCTGTTATATTTGTTCATGAATGGGCGGAATGATGTAAACCATTCTGGTTAATAAATTCCTATTCCGTATGATTGTCATGAAACCAATTATTTAACCTATTCTTTTTCTTTATGTAAAAAGTAGATAGAAGGAACACTTGTCATTTTGACAATATCGTAGACACTCTGACCATTTGATTCCCTTTCAGTATATAGCTTGAAAGCCTTCTCAACGTCCTTCTCAGACTAACTATAAGCCTCATATGTTTACCTTGTGTTTTACACCAACTTCTACACAGAACCTTTTATTGATGAAGAGACATTATACCAATTGTAAAAAAATAAAAAATTTTCCAATTAATAAAAAGGAATATTATTGAATTAAATAGAATAAGTGTAATAAACATTTTAAAAATCGAGGTAATCTATATGCTATTTCCAAATAAAACATTTCTTATTTCTGATCCTTTGCATGGCTCCATCCAAATCAGTGAGTTAGAGAAACACATTATCTCAACAGAGGCATTTAATCGGTTACACCATATTTTACAAAACTCGACTGTTTTTTTAACATATCCATCAAATAAAACAAGTCGTTTTTTGCATTCAATTGGTGTAATGTATTTAGGCGGTGAAATGTTTAAATATGGTATTACAAATGGTACAATTGACAATAACGGAGATGTGGTCAAAACATTCCTAGGAATTATTTCAAAGTATCTTTCGGGATTAAACGAGAATAAAGAGTTTAAATCTGATTTAGAAAATCACGGTATTCAAAATGAGGAATATTTAATCGTTTTTAATAAGTTGAAGGATATTAAAAATTGGAATGAACCGTTTTACAATGGAAATATTCCTCACTCACTTGGATCCGATAGCCTATTATATCCGTACGTTATAACATTGCAAGCTTTACGTTGTGCAGCACTTTTACATGATCTAGGCCATCCTCCATTCAGTCATATCACTGAAAAAGCACTTGAAAATATTTATAAAAATCTAAAGAAAAAACTTGAAGATAATAAAGATCCGTTAACTTCCCGAGAAGAAT
Organism: Bacillus sp. ISL-77; assembly: GCF_018613105.1. Lineage (NCBI taxonomy): Bacteria > Bacillati > Bacillota > Bacilli > Caryophanales > Bacillaceae > Bacillus > Bacillus sp. ISL-77. Next base: position 10,350 of record NZ_JAGGQY010000023.1, on the reverse strand, counting down.
ACTTTATAAATGTTCTAAATCCTTATATGTCGAATGATAAACTTCATGAGCGTATTGGAAAACATCTCTCATTACGTATATTTGACACAGTAATTTCAAACGTGAAACAAGAGGAGAAAAATAAAAAAGTATTCTATCTTCATATAAAGCATCTTACTAACGCAATACTTCTAGATAAAGAATATCAAGGAGAGGTATTTAAAGCTCTTCATGGAATTGTTGATGGTGAAATAGACTGTGATAGATTAGACTATGTTTCAAGAGATACAATGGTATCTGGGATCAAAGATGGGGCAATTGAATACCCAAGGATTTATAAAAGCATGAAGTTACTACATAATAAAGGTGAGTATCTTTTTTGTCCGTCCTCCCATATATTGGGGACAATTGAAGATTATTTACACCGTAGATGGAAAATGTATAAACATATAATTTTTCACCATCGGGTAGTTAAAACTGATACTCTTCTTAGGGAAGTTATTGAACAACTTGCAGATAAATACCTCTCGGATAAAAAGAGTGAGGAACCGTTAATAGGATTTAGTATACCTAATGATATCTCCGGGTTATGGAAGACAATAGAAGTAGATGCTGAGCAGAATGATGCAATCTATCGTATTATTCAGTGGGATGATGCATGGTTATTAGCTTGTCTCAGGACAGAGTATTTTTCCATTTTATCAAGAAAAGAGGTACAGGAGAATTTAGATTTGATACCAAAATTAGAAGAATTGCTTTCAAATAGAAAAAAATACACTTCCCTATATAAACGCTCAGATGGTTTTGAAGAGTTAGATGAAGCAATATTTAAAAATTTCAATTTAACTGTTTTAGATAATTTTAAAGAAATTGAACATTTAAAACAAATTATTGAAAGAATTAAGTTATATACCCAAAATCCAATTGTAAGGAAAACTTATTTATTTTCTCATAGTATAGATGAATTTTTTGAAAAAAATCCAAAATTAGGGTTGTCAAAATTAGATACTTTGATAAAATCATCAATTAAACAGGTGATGGATCAACACCAGAATATTGAAGCATATATTTTCCAGAGGAATAAGATAAAAATTGGAGTGGGGGATTCAGATCAACCGGCTAAGATTCATACAGATCAGGTTGTGGATTTGCTTGAGTCTTACTCAAATATAAAAGCTTTATTACTTACTCAAAAAGTAGTATTCGCTCCATATTATATTTACTTATACGCACAATCGGAATTCAATTTATCAGATTTTAGACAAATTCTTGGGAAAGTTATAGCAGAAAATATTGAGAAATGCCTTTTGGAGGTAGGAGTTAATGTGTAAATTATTTGAAAATTATCGTGAAGAACTTATTAGTTTAGTTTATAAATTGGAAGAGTTTAGTGAAAAAGGTATCACTCAGGAGTTTTTACGGGGTAAAAGAAGTGATGTTATTATAGGTGAAATGCTAACTGTAAAAGAATATTTGTTATCGTTATGTGAATTGGGCGTTTTGTCCTATGATGGTATTACTTTTAAAGTTGTACCAGAGGATCAACAAATAAATCATCAATTATTCGTTTGTGCTTTATCTTAAATAAATCCTTATAATTAAAAGATTTTCATTTTTAGATTTTTGTTTGTTGAATAGGTAAAGTCAATAAATAATGTAATCTGATTAAACATATTTTGAAAAAATAGAACTTTTCAAAATGTTGTTATAATCCTAAATACATTGACAAGGTCGGAGTCATTCCGTTAAATTATGGTCATTCTCCCTTCGGGTGACAAATGGAAGAAGAGGAAGGTTTGATTACCTCCTTAATTACTTAATTAATCCCATTAATAAAACAAAAAAACTGATTACACCTTTGGTCACAACTGGGTCACAGATTAGATGTTGTTATATTTAATTAATTAAAATTAGATGATATATGACTTGTAAAAAGTGCATTAAATCAAGACATTAAGGCATTATATAAAACTGAATGGAATCAAAAAAGATACCTTCCCTCTAACTTCAAAACTGTTTTAGAACCTTGTGATTTGTGAGCTGTATATAAATACAGTAACAAAAAGTCTCGAAATAGTAATTTTCGAGACTTTTTTTGAGGGTTAGAATTACTGCTATTATTGGTTTTACCCAAAATCAATAGAGACAAGAGTTAAAATTTTACAATTAATAGTATATGTTAATAATAATATTAAATAACATGTTAACATATATGATAAAACATATAATAAAGAATGTATAATATATGTTTTAATATTGTTTATATAATATACATTATATAACTGTCCCCAATAGAGTTAAACAGTAAAGAAAAGAAATTTTACATGTAAGCGAACACTATAAATTATTTGTTAAAAAGTTGTTCAATTAAATTAATTGAATATTAAAACATCTTATATACTACAAAATTAAATGAAAGGCTATACATAAAAAGTAGATAAATGCGTTATACGGCAAATCTCCACATATCGAATTAAAGAACCAAAGTTTCAATAAATTACTTATCATAGAAAAATGAATAATAGTCTATTTACAATTTCTCATTACCAGTCCGTTATTAATCGAAGATCATCATAGGGTTTCCTACCAAAATTTTGAAGGTATAAACGTGTCCAAATATTATGAAAATGGGCCTATAAGGAACACCATACTATATCAAATAAATACAGAAATAAAACAAATAATCAATAAGAGGTTTGCTCCGATTATTAATTAATATCTTTAAAACAAATTAACTTTATTTAAATGAAGGTAAGAGTTATCTTGGTTGATGCGTTCTAAGTATATGTTGGTTGTGGAAACATCCGAATGGCCAGCCCAATCCTTTACGACAGCAAGAGGAACGTCGTTCTCTAGCAGAAGAGTGACAAATGTATGACGGAACCAGTGAGGCGTTACGCTTAAATTTTTACCAGCAAGTTGTACAGCTTCCTTCACAATTTTATACAGCGCAGGGTAGGTTAACCGTTTTTTATTAACTAAGGGCTCATTTTTATTGTATAAAGCGAAAAAGAGCGGGCTGGTATCCTGCATATTTATTTCAACGGTTTCGCCCATACTTTTTCGATAACTAAATAGAATATCTTTGGTTTCCTCTCTTATTGGAATTGATCGAGGTTTATTCCCTTTACCAATGACATCTACAAATAAAAATCCTTTACGGTTATATCGAAAACTTCCCCAATTTAAGCTTAAAAGCTCACTTGCACGAAGCCCCGTGGTATAGAGTAGGTAGCCAATCAGCAAATTCCTCTTCTCCAATTGTTCTCGATTTCGTGTTGCCCTTACTATTTTAGGAAAGAAGGTAATTAGAAATTCAGCTTCTCTTTGATTCAATTCCCTGATTTGCACACGGGTTTGTGCTTCTTCGTGACGAGTTTCTTCTATTATATAGTGTCCTTTTTTAGACACCGGCTTCGAGATCCAAGTGGAAAGATGGGCTTTGTAAAATTGTGTTTCATAACCAAAGTCCAATAATCTTCTGAAAAACTCCAATTTTCGTATTGAAGATTTAGCTGCATACTTTTCATTAATAAATTGGTTATAAGCCTTTACTTCCGGGAATCCAATATCCCGAAAGGAAAGGGAGTGGTCTGTTAAAAATGTGAGCAGCGTTTTGGCATCTGAACGATATGCTTTAACCGTATGAGCAGAAAGCCGCTTACCTTGTGGAAAGAGTTTCTCTAGAAAAAACAATTCAAGAAAATCCTGTTCGGAACTATTTTCAAGAGTGAGGTTCCGATTTCCGTCAAGTAGTTGGCGAGCTTTTAGATTCTCCTGTAAATGGGATAAGTACTGTTCACCATTCATATTTTGAAGAAGAGTCAAGTAATTCATAATTGACCTCCTAAGGATTAGTTTTAAATAATAATTATATTATGTAAAGTAAAGATAATACCTAATTATCTTTACTTATATTTTAACACAGAATGTTTGTTCTATCTATAATTCTGTCTTCCTTATTTTATTTAAATATATTCAAAAATTGAAGTTGGGGTCCTGTCTGAGATTCGCTCTCAGGCCAAATTACTTTTTATTTTTAATATAATAGCCCATTCATTTCAATACAAAGCATATATAGAATTCAATTCATTTGTAAGTAGAAATGATATAGTAAGATGTTATTTGCATAATGATTTAATAATGGGTGCATTCCTGGAAAAATGGTAATGCTATTTTCTTCTTCAAGTAACGGGCAGCATGATTGACATCCACCTTATGGAAAGGTTGGACGAAGGAATTTGGAGCAAAGACTCTGTTAGATATGGGAGGGTTGACCTCCATTAGAAATTTGGGGATCCGCCAGTGCAACCATACTTTAACTAGTTATCCACCTTTTGGATAAGTGAGGTTTGGTAACTATCAGTAGCTTTTTCACCTTGTACAGAAAATTATCCTTGAATACATCATTATTCCAATCCTCAAATGAAAATAAACAGACTACCACGTAATTTGGAGAAAATGAGAGATTTTCCTTTCTATATAAAAGGAAGGACGACGTAAATTATGCATACTCCGTGAACACTAAGGACACAATAATTACAAGAGCAAGGCTTTAAATATACATCAAACCTCACTGTGAAATGGCTACCGTATAAGAAAAATTTCAAGCCTTGCTCCAAATTACACAATCACCTAGCGCTTTTAAATTCATAAAATATATAGGGTGTATGTATTAGTCACAAATCTAAGCCAGTATAATTCTCATGTTCAAAAGTTATTTCCATACGTCATTTTATTCCCATTGACTGCTCAATTAATTGAGCAGTCTTTTTACTTTTCATTAGTAAGGAGATTACATATTTTACATATAAATATGTTTGTCCTTTAATTTATAGAATTTTTCAATTTGTAGTCTTGTTAATATACGTTTTGTTGGTAAGAATCCTAATAACACGATTGTTGCATTTTAATAAAACAACATTTGTTGTATAATGGATTTAATAAAACAATTGTTGTCTTAAAGGAGCAGTATTTATGAAAATGTATAGCGTTGATGAAGCGTTTGACCTATTAAAAATAAATAAAATTACGACCAACAAAGAGAGTGTCCGCAGGTGGCTAAGACAAGGTGCGATAAAAGGAATTGCTCCAGCTTCAAGAAAGGAAGGGTGGAAAATCCCTGAAAACATATTGCAAGAATTTATTCAACAGCGTTTGCCCGAAATATATATAACAAATGTTGTAAAAGAAACAAATGAAATAAACACAAAAAATGTTGTAAATGTTGAAATCAAAGAACAAATTCGAACGGAAATGTGGCAAGAATTGGCTAAAAAGTACATTTGGGAAGGATATATAGATGTAAAAAAGTCATTAATTCGAAAATGTATCCAGCACAGACGTTATTCAAAAGACCTTGAAGAAAAGGTTTGGAAAGCGTGCGAAGCCAATAGTAAAGCTTATAGAAAGCCAAGAATCAGCTATTTACTTGAAGCATTTGCATTTGAAGGTAAACGCTTATTGATGGATAAAAATTTTGAGAGTTTAGAAGAACAGATCATTTTCCCCGTAATTGAATACATCCGAAAAAAATAGAAAAAATAATACAACAAAAGTGTTATTAAAGTGTTCGAGTTACTGAAACAGAGAGAATAGAACCTGTTTCTATACAAGGTTGCCCAAATCCAAAATGTAAACGTCAAACTCCTTTTCAAACAGATTTTCAAGTATTTGCGATAGATACTGTTGATTGGATTAACTACAGTGAAAGTCATAAAGATTTCATAGAAAAAATTAAATGGAGTTCTCCAAAACATGCCCCTGTATTTGCTAATCTAAAAGTGTACCACTTTTGATAAAACGCTAGCCTAAAAATTGACCACCTCGAAATACTTTCCTGTATTCTAATAATTGTCGAGATTATTAGCATCAGGAGGAAAGGTATGTACGAGATGGCTGATTATGAGTTTATCAGAAATTTGCATTATAAACTAGGGTGGTCAATTAGAAAGATAAGTAAGGAACAAAAGGTTTCTAGACAAACTATTCGTAAAGCATTAGAGTCCACGGAGAAGCCAAAATACAACTGAAAAGTGGAAAAATCAAACCCCGTAATGGACCCCTATATCCCTCTTATTACTGAGTGGTTGCGTAATGATTTGGATTCCCTCCAAAACAACGGCATACTGCAGTAAAGATATTTAATAGGTTACAGGATGAATATGATTTTACAGGTGGAGAATCTACTGTTCGTGGACACGTCCAAAAGATAAAATTAATGCTTGAACAAGACAAACCGAAAGGTTTCATTCCTCAAGAGTTTCCACCTGGTTTATACGGACAATTTGACTGGGGCGATGCAGACGTAATTCTTGATGGTAAACAAGTTACCATACAATTGTTTTGCATGAGACTTTGTTTTAGCAGGAAGATCTTTTTAAAAGCATTTTATCACCAGAAACAAGAAGCGTTATTACAGGGTCATGTTGATGCATTTGAGTATTTCGGATTTGTTCCTAAAACTATTACATATGACAACTTAAGAACAGCTGTAAAAACAATTTTAAAAGGTAGAGAAAGAATAGAACAAGATAAATTTATTCAATTGCGGACTCATTACTTGTTTGATAGCCGATTTAATGAACCGGCAAAAGGAAACCAAAAAGGCCAGATTGAAGGTTTAGTGAAGTATGCAAGGCAAAACTTCCTTGTACCAATTCCATATTGCACATCGTTAGATGAATTAAATGATTTTCTACGTAAGAAATGTGATGAATACGAGAATCGGCAAGTTCCACAATCCTCACTAACTGTTAAGGAAGCTTTTCGAATTGAAAGTAATGAACTTTTGCCTCTTCCTAAAATAGCACTTCAGTGCTGCAGGGAATTCTATGTATCGAGTAATACTATTTCACAGGTAGCGTTTGATACTAACAAATACTCTGTACCTACCAATTATGAAGGAAGAAAAAATTTACTTTTAAAGGCATATGTAAATAAGATTGAGATTTATGATGGTAACATCTCGTTGCTACTCATCAAAGGTGCTATCAGCGAAATGAAGAGATTTTTAATTATGATCATTACCTGGATTTACTTGCACACAGGCCAGGGTCTGTACCATTTGCTCGGCCGCTAATCTATACAAAACTAGAACCTATCTTCAGAGAATTTGAAAAACAATTAACTAGAACTACACAAGGGTGTAAAGAATTTATTCAGATCCTAAAGTTATTAAGGAAGTATCCTAAGGAAAAAGTAGTAGATGCGTTAAATGAAGCTTCCACCAACAAAATGTACTGCTTCGATACAATACAACAAATTCTATATCGTAAGAATGAAGAGATTCCAATTTTAGTTCCATTTAATGAGAAGGAGTATAATCATCTCCCTTCAGTTAAAGTGCAATCACCCGATATGGGCAAATTTGATCAGTTATTGTATGCAGATAAGAAGGTGATCTTACATTGAGTACAACATTACTTGTTGAAGAATATTTAAAAAGGCTACGATTGCCAGCTATCCTCCGAGAGTATAAAGAGGTTATGAGAGATGCAGAATCAAGAGGTATGAATTATGAAGAATTTCTCAGAGTTTTATTGGAGAATGAAGTAAATCAAAGAAATGATAATATGTTAAACCTAAGAATAAGACAAGCAAAGTTCCCATTTCCAAAAACTATTGATTCGTTTGACTTCACTGCTGTCCCATATATTAATAAACCGAAGGTTTTAGGACTTCATAGAAGTGAATTCATTGATAAGAAAGAAAATATTATTCTTATAGGGAATTCAGGAACGGGTAAATCTCATTTGAGTATCTCATTAGGCTATGCAGCTTGTCACAACGGCTATAGTGTTCAATTTTGGTCAGCAGCACAGCTATGTAATGAACTTCTTGAGGCACAATCTGAAAAGAAACTATTAGCTCTAGAAAAGCGCTGGCTAAAGGCCGATTTAATTATTCTAGACGATGTCGGATATATCCCCTTTAGTAAAGCTGGTGCTCAACTGTTGTTTCAGTTTTGTGCTTCTCGTTACGAAAAAGGAAGCATGATTATAACTAGTAATCTTGAATTCTCTAATTGGACCCAAGTTTTTGGTGACGAACAAATGACTGCTGCACTAGTCGATCGCTTAACTCACCGTTCTCACATTCTAGTCATGAATGGTGATAGCTACAGGTTTAAAGAATCATTAAAATCCCAAATACAATAGTATCATCCCCCCAACTTCGCTAACCAAAAACTTTACCACTAAAGTTGGGGGTACTTTATGACTGTGGGTGGTCAATTTTTTCATTAGCGAGGTGGTCAACTTTTTGATTGACAAAAACATGCCCCCGAATTTGCTATAAAAATATACGAAAAACAAGGTATTAGAATTGAAACCTAATGCAAAGTTTCATATTATTGGAATTTGAGATAATGGGAATCTTCCACGAACGGGTGCTTTACTCAAATAAAGGGTAAAGCTTTTTTGTTGTACTGCCGAAGCAGGTTTGTTAAAGAAGCGAGAGGAGAAAATAAGCTCCCTTTATGTCGTATTTGACCGAAACTGTGCATTAATTAGGGTTTGTTAAATTAAAGTAAATAGCTAGTAAGTAAATAATTATATGACCCACAGCCCAAATTCTACTCAAAAACATTAAGCTGTATTTGGCAAGTAAAAAATGATGTAAATGGCAATTAAAAATGTGTCACTTGCCAATTCCTCTTTTATTAATTATTCATTAACCAAACCGGACACTGCCAAATAATAATTGGCAACTAAAAATGTCCCATTTGGCGATTATTCTAACTTAACTCTGTAATAATGATTCCTTCATACGATTACTTGGTCCTTTGAAGACCACCAGGTGTGAGTGGTGGATCAGCCGATCTATAACGGCCTCGGTTAAAATCGGATCTCCAAATACATGGTTCCATTCCCCAAACCGGAGGTTTGTTGTAATGATTAAACTTTTCCTTTCGTAACACATACTAATCACTTGGAAAAGGAGTTCTGCTCCTTGTTTATGAAGTGGGATATAACCCAGTTCATCTAAAATCAATAAATCTAGCTTTTCAATCTGTTTAAAGAATCTACTTAATGTACCTTTTTCATTCGCGTCTAATAATCGATTTACTAATCCTGCGACAGTATAGAACCTTATTTGATTGCCATTTTTCTGTATGGCATTAAGTCCAATTAAAGTCGATAAAAAGGTTTTTCCTGTACCAACCCCACCATAGAAGATTAAATTCTCTTGTTTTTTAATAAACTGACCCTCTAATAGATAGTTTTTGGTTAAGCCCTGATTATACTCAATTTCATCCCACTTAAACGGAATGCTTGGTATCTTCGGCAATGCTGCTTGACTCAACAGTAAATTGATTCTTCGTTCTTCCCGTTGCTGTACTTCAAGTTCTAGTAATCTTAATAAATATTCCTCATTCGAGGCTGCTTGAATATCCTGATAGTGTTGTCTAATCCAACTTAATTTCAACCGTTTTGCATAATCTTGGATGGTCAATTCCATTAAGAAACACCACCATTCTTAAAGAATTGATCGTAGTGACCAAGACCACGTGTAGCGGGTGGCATTGAGGGAATATCTCTTTTTACTTGTATTTCTTTTCTATGTCCACGGCCATTAATTAACTGGTAGAAAACTTGTTTGATTGATTCTACTGACGGATGGCCACTTTCAGAAGCCCTGTTAAGGGCTTGGTTAGCGTATGTAAAGTCATGTTCCTTTAGTAAAACAGACAATAATCTCAGTGCTTCCTGTTTTTCATAAACGGTACAATTCTCTAGGTATTTTTGCCACTCTTCAGGCATCTGTTCATAAAAACTTGTATACTTAATAGCTGTTGGTCTCTTCGCCATCAAATTTAGGTATGGCTGCCACTCCATTGATTTCTTTTGCTTTCCGTAAAGTCGAGAATGTACAACAATGAGCTCATGCTGCTGTGTTAAAATCTCTACTTTATTGAATGATATTCTTGCCAAAACTAAGCATTTGGCAAAGCGAGGGGATGTAGAGTAAAGTCTATTGTCTACTTTAATATAACCGTATTTATCAGCCTTTACCTCTTCATACCGAACACATTGGTATTCCTTTTCTGGTAACTGGAATAACGCTTGTTTATCTTTCTCGAATAATTCTGAAATGAATCTTTCTTTTTGATAATGTTTTCTTTGCCGGTCCTTTTCGGCAACTAGCCAAAAGGTCTTATTTAGATCTTCTAGATTAGAGACCGATAATTCCGGTAAGAGAAAGTTATTCCGAATGTATTTCACCATTGCTTCAACGTGACCTTTCTCATTGCCACTGGCCGGGTTACAAAATTCCGGTTCAAATCCATAGTGAAATACGAAATTCTGAAATTCATCTGTTAGTTCTCTTTCTCCATTAGGTAGTACTTGGATAGGTTACAGTTAACTG